>JBECLA010000147.1:0-12774 GCA_040235565.1 Thiohalomonadales bacterium
ACAGTGACTGTTGCGGTGTCTGGTGGAGCTAGGCGGGATCGAACCGCCGACCTCTTGCATGCCATGCAAGCGCTCTCCCAGCTGAGCTATAGCCCCGAAACGAGAGCGCGCAATTTACGCTAAGCGCTTCGGCAAGTCAACAACAACACCCCATTTTTTCGATAGTTAGGGCAATTTCCGGCTGCTCCGGCGAGGGGGATTCCGACCGTGACGGCGCGAGGAATTGCGCTGGCCTGACAGTCAGTTAGCGGCCTTTTGCTCGATTTTTGCCCAGGTATCCCGCAGGGTGATGGCGCGATTGAACACCGGTTTGTCGCCCGCCACGGTTTCGCTGTCGAGGCAGAAATAGCCCTCCCGCTCGAACTGGAACACCGCCGCCGGCTGGGCCTCCGCCAGGCTGGCTTCCAGGTAACAGTGGGTCAGGGTCCGCAGCGAATCCGGGTTGAGGTGGTCCTTGTAGTCGGTGCCCTCCCCGGCCTTGTCCGGGTTGGGATGGTTAAACAACCGGTCATAGAGGCGCACTTCGGCACAGACCGCGTCCTCCGCCGAAACCCAGTGAATGACGCCTTTGACCTTGCGCCCTTCCGGATTGGCGCCGAGGGTGTCCGGATCGTAGCTGCAACGCAGCTCGATGATTTCGCCCTGGTTGTTTTTGATCACTTCATCACACCGAATCACATAGGCATTACGCAAGCGCACTTCCCCGCCGCTGACCAGCCGCTTGAACTTCTTGTTGGGAGCGACTTCCATGAAGTCATCCTGGTCAATATAGACTTCCCGACTGAAGGTCAGCTGGCGACTTCCCATCGACTCATCCTGCGGATGGTTGGGGGCGCGTAACGGCTCGGTCTGGCCTTCGGGATAATTGGTAATCACCACCTTGAGGGGATGCAACACCGCCATGCGTCGCGGTGCATGGATATTCAGATCATCCCGCACGCAGTTTTCCAGCAGCGCCATTTCGATAAAGTTATCCGACTTGGTGACGCCGATGCGATCACAGAAATCCCGGATCGCCTCCGGGCGGTAACCGCGGCGCCGCATCCCGGCGATGGTCGGCATGCGCGGATCATTCCAGCCTTCCACATAACCTTCGTCCACCAGTTCCGTCAGTTTCCGTTTACTGGTCACGGTGTATTCCAGCACCAGGCGGGAAAACTCAATCTGCTGGGGGTGACAGGGCGTTTGGAGTTCATCCAGGAACCAGTCATACAACGGTCGGTGATCTTCAAACTCCAGGGTACAGAGAGAATGGGTAATCCCCTCAATGGCATCAGACAGGCAATGGGTGAAGTCGTACATGGGATAGATGCACCACTCAGCGCCGGTCTGATGATGCACCACGCCGTGGCGAATCCGGTAGACAGTTGGATCACGCATGTTCAGGTTGGGTGAGGCCATGTCTATCCTGGCGCGCAATACCTTGGCGCCGTCGGGAAATTCGCCGGCGCGCATGCGGGCAAACAGATCCAGGTTCTCTTCCACGCTGCGGTTACGATACGGGCTGTCATTGCCCGGCTCCGTGAGGGTGCCGCGATACTGGCGGATTTCTTCCGCACTCAGATCGCACACATAGGCTTTACCTTTGTTAATCAGTTCGACCGCATAGCCATAGAGCTTTTCAAAATAATCCGAGGCGTAGTACAGCCGATCATCCCAGTCAAAACCCAGCCAGCGCACATCCTGCTTGATGGCTTCGACAAATTCGATATTTTCCTTGTGCGGGTTGGTATCATCGAAACGCAAATTACAGGTGCCGTGGTAATCGCGGGCGATACCGAAGTTGAGACAAATGGACTTGGCGTGGCCGATATGCAGAAACCCGTTGGGTTCCGGCGGAAAGCGGGTCGCCACCTTGCCCTCATTCTTGCCCTGCTTCAGATCCTCGTCGATGATCTGGCGAATAAAATTTGTCGGTGTGACCCGCTCTTCACTGCTCATGCAATTCCAACCTTGTCCTGATAATGTGTTGCTGTATTAAGCCGGTTGCGGTTGTGTGTCTCAACTGGCCTGTTTCCGTTGTTCAATAAACGCCAGGGCCTGATCGATTCGCTGCAGGGTTCTGTCCTTGCCCAACAGTTGCAGGGTGATATCGATACTCGGCGAGGCGGCGCAACCGGCGACAGCGACACGCAGCGGCATGCCCACCTTGCCCATTTTCAGATCCAGCGCCTCGGCAACATCATGGACCACCTGATGAATCGCCTCGGCTTGCCAGGTCTCCAGACCAGCCAGCGCCTGTTTTAACTCACGCAATGGAGCCTCTGCCACCGGCCGCAGGTGGGCCTTGGCCGCCTTGGGCTCATATTCATCAAAATCCCGATAGAAAAAGGCACTGATCTGCGCCATTTCCACCAGGGTAGAGGCACGTTCCTGCTGCGCGGCGACCACCGCCACCAGGTCCGGCCCTTCCGCCGGATCGATACCCAGGTTACCCATGTGCGGACTGAGCAGGTGGGCAATCCGGGCCGGGTCATCGTTCTTGAGGTATTGCTGATTAAGCCACAGCAACTTGTCCCGGTTGAAGGTGGAAGCGGCCCGATTCACGTTCTCCAGTTCGAAATATTCGATCATCTCATCAACGGTAAAGACTTCCTGATCCCCATGTGACCAGCCGAGCCGCACCAGATAATTCAACAGCGCCTCCGGCAGAAAACCTTCATCCCGATACTGCACCACACTGGTAGCGCCATGGCGTTTTGACAGCCGCGCCCCGTCTTCCCCCAGAATCATCGGCACGTGGGCATAGCGCGGTACTTCGGCACCCAGGGCCTGCAAAATATTGATCTGCCGCGGGGTGTTGTTGATGTGATCATCACCCCGGATCACATGTGTAATGTTCATATCCAGATCATCCACCACCACGGTGAGATTATAAGTGGGTGAACCATCGGTCCGGCGAATAATGAGATCATCCAGTTCGCGGTTGTGAATGATGACCTTGCCACGGATGATGTCGTCCACCACCACGTCCCCCTCCAGCGGATTGCGGAACCGGATCACGTGGGGCGTGTCAGGATCGATCTGTTTATCACGGCAATGCCCGTCATAGCGGGGCTTTTCCTTGCGGGCCATCTGTTGTTCACGCAGGGTATCCAGGCGCTCCTTGCTGCAACTGCAGCGATAAGCCTGGCCGCTATCCAGCAGTTGCTGGATCACCTCATTATAACGATGAAAGCGCTCGGTCTGGTAAATGGGGCCTTCATCATATTCCATCCCCAGCCAGGTCATGCCCTCCAGAATGGCATTCACCGATTCGACGGTGGACCGTTGTATATCCGTATCCTCGATACGCAGCACAAACTTGCCGCCATGCTTGCGGGCATATAACCAGGAAAACAGCGCGGTGCGCGCGCCACCAATGTGTAAATAACCGGTGGGACTGGGAGCGAAGCGGGTACGGGGTGTCATCGAATTAAAATCATTCCAATTAGTACAAGGGTGCGGTATTTTACCTATCCATAGGTAAAAAATCAGTCCATACTTGGAATCAATATAACGATAACCGGATAAAAAGAGTCTGGCCGACAGACCCGTCCATAAAGGAAGTTCGCATGGAATTGGATGCTACAACCGTCGAACAATTTCTTCGCTATTGCAGCCGCAGCACGGTCCCGAAAAAGCACCTCATTGTGCGCGAGGGGGATCCGGCGGACACCCTGTATTACCTGATCGAAGGATCGGCCACCGTATTGATGGAAGACAAGGAGGATGCGGGCCATGAGATCATCCTGGCTTATCTCAATGAGGGGGATTTCATCGGCGAACTGGGGCTGTTTTTCCGCACCAGCAGCCGCAGCACCATGGTTCGGGCTCGTAGCGATTGTGTCCTGGCCGCCATCAAATATGATGAATTGAAAACATTATTTGAGAATGAACTCAAGGATATTCACGCCCAGATCATGACCGCGGTGGGCCGGCAACTGGCCCAACGGCTGTTAAGTACCAGCCGCAAGGTCGGTCAACTGGCCTTCCTGGATGTGACCGGGCGGGTCGCCCGGACTCTGCTGGAGATGTGTGATGCCCCGGAGGCCATGTCCCATCCCGATGGCACCCAGATCCACATTTCCCGCCAGGAAATCGCCCGCAACGTCGGTTGCTCACGCGAAATGGCCGGCCGGGTGCTCCGTAGTCTCGCGGATCAGGGCATGATCCGTGCCCGAGGAATGGATATCGTGGTGCTCCATCCCCGTTAAGCCGGGGCAACGTGGTAAATCCCCATAAAAAAAGCCCCGCTAAAAAAGCGGGGCCGATCAATTTGCGCAAATTCTGCGCAGGGGGAGGAAATACAAAACCAAACAACCCTGAGGTGAACTCTCAGCCAATCACCCTGGCCTCAGTCTCTCCGAGTTACCTGTATTGTCGGCATCCCGCAACCAAACTTGAGAAATCCTGCCTCTGGTAAACTATTGTTTACTAATGCTTTATTTAAGCAGTCGATTATTTTGTGCGTTTCCAAACGGGGCAGGAACGGTGATCGGCTTGCCCTGTCCCACAACTGCTCTCACTGGTATTACACGCCCTGCGCGTTGCCTGCTGACAGGGCTTTTGCTACGAGAATCGGGACCTCCCGCGGCATGTTTTCCCGCCTGGCAAACTGGTCTAGAATGGATTAGCAATGCTCGCAGGCGCTCATGACAACACAATGTCGCGCGAACAAGAATTAGCACAAGCAAAATAATGCCTTAGCCAGGTCGGACGAGATAATTGTCCCGGTGATTACAAAAGAAAACAACAAACTGAGTGAATTACCGAATGCCACCAAACCTGGAGTCAGCAGTTGAAACACGCCGTCAGCCTTACCCTCACCCTATTTATCCTGTGGTTATTACTCTCAGGCCAGTTTAATGCCCTGTTAATTATCCTGGGGCTGGTCAGTGTTCTGGTCACCGTCTTCCTATCCTTGCGCATGGAAGTGATTGACCATGAAAGTCATCCCTTGCATCTGTCCCGCAAGTTACCCCGTTTCTGGATGTTCCTCTGGCGGGAAATCATCCTGGCCAACCTGGATGTCGTACGCCGTATCCTGACGCCGGGAAAATCATACTCCCCCCAACTACGCCAGTTGCCGCTTCCCCAGCAAACAGCCGTGGGACAGGTGATCTATGCGAATGCCATTACCCTGACACCGGGGACCGTCACGGTACAACTCAACACCGATCAAATACATGTGCATGCCCTGACGCGGGAAGCCATTCAGGATCTGCAGACTGGCCGAATAGCAAAAGCGGTCCCGGACGATCTGGAAGAGAAAAGGTCATGATGTTCACCGTCGCCGCACTCGCCATTCTGATCACCATGGGCCTCGCCCTGGGTCGGGCACTCCTCGGGCCCACCGTCTATGACCGCATCCTGGCGGTCAATATGTTTGGGACCAAAACGGTGCTGCTGATTGCGGTGTTCGCCTTCATTTCAGATCGCCACGATATTCTGGATATCGCTCTGGTTTACGCCCTGATTAACTTTATCAGCGTGGTTGCCGTACTGAAACTTGTTGAACAAGGTAACTTCCATACCGCGGCAGAGCCGGACAACAAGGAAGAAAACAACCCATGATGGTTGAACTGCTCAGCTGGATCTGTATTGCCGGCGGTGGCCTGCTCGGGATAATCGGAGGCATCGGCATGCACCGGTTCCCGGATATGTTTACGCGCCTGCATGCCGCGGGAACCACTGATACCCTCTGCGCCGCACTGTTTCTTCTGGGTCTGGCTCTGCAGGCGGGCTTAACACTGGCCAGCGTCAAATTGTTTGTGGTGTTTGTTTTTCTGCTTTTTACCAGTCCCGCCGCTACACATGCTCTGGCCAATGCCGCCTTGCTCGGCGGACTGAAACCCAGACTTGACCCAGAACAACCTCACAGGGAATCAGCCTGATGATTGATCTCTTGATCGATATTACCTTGTTGGCCTTTTTGCTGGTGACCGCCATTGCAATTATTCGCATCCATAGCCTGTTTGCAATTGTGATGTTATTCGGAATTTTCAGCCTCTCCTCCGCCGGGCTATTTGTTGTTATGGATGCCGCTGATGTGGCCTTTACCGAGGCTGCTGTTGGCGCGGGCATATCCACTGTGCTGATGCTAGCCACCCTGGCGCTGACCCGCCAGCACGATGAAAAACGCACCGCAAAACATCTACCCATCCTGCCTTTGCTGGTGGTGCTTGTTACCGGTGCTGCCTTGATTTACGGTACGCTTGATATTCCTGCATTCGGTGATCCCGATGCGCCGGCGCAACAACATGTGGCACCTCACTATCTCAACAGGGCTGTCGAGGAAACCGGTGTACCCAACATTGTCACCGCGGTACTGGCGAGTTATCGTGGCTTTGATACCCTGGGTGAAGTAACCGTGATCTTTACTGCCGGGGTTGGCGTGTTTCTCTTACTGGCCCGCCGTAGCAAAAAAGAAAGAGAAAGAGGAACACATCGTGAAACATAATCTTATTCTACGAATCACAGCCAAGTTACTCATCCCGTACATCATTCTGTTTGCCCTGTATGTCCAGTTTCACGGCGACTTTGGCCCGGGAGGCGGGTTTCAGGCCGGTGTCATTTTCAGTGCCGCGTTTATTCTCTATACCCTGGTTTACGGCCTGGCCACCGCGCAACGCACCATCCCGCTATGGATTCTGCAACGCCTGGCCAGTTTTGGGGTGCTCATTTATATCGGTACCGGCGTTGCCGGATTGCTACTTGGCGGTGAATTTCTAAATTACAGCCTGTTAGCCGATGCACCAATCACCGGTCAGCACATCGGCATCCTGGTAATTGAATTGGGTGTCGGTATCACCGTCGCATCGGTGATGATAATGATCTTTTTTCTTTTCGCGGGAAGGGGCAGACCATGATGGAGTTTATACTCGGTCACTACAACTACTGGATTGTTGTAATTTTGATGATGGCCGGTTTCTATACCGTTATCAGTCGCGGAAACCTGATCAAAAAAATCGCTGGTCTGAACATTTTCCAGGTGTCCGTCTTTCTACTTTACATCAGTATTGGCAATGTACAGGACGCAACAACACCAATTATCGCACCGGATTTTGAATATTACTCTAATCCCTTACCTCACGTATTAATTCTTACTGCCATTGTGGTTGGAGTTGCCACGACGGCATTGGGGCTGGCTTTGATCGTCCGGATCAAGGAAGCCTACGGCAGCATCGAAGAAGAAGATATCCATCTCCAAGATAATTCATTGTGATAGTGGAAAATCCGAGCATCCTGCTGGTAGTCATTCCACTACTGGCCGCACCGATTACGGCAATATTGTCCAGCGCAAGAATCGCCTGGCTGCTAACCTTGCTGATCACCTGGGCTTGTCTGGTGCTGGCTATCTGGCAATTACAGTTCGTGCTCTCCGGCAATATTATCAGTTATGCGGTCGGTGGTTGGGCGCCGCCCTGGGGAATCGAATATCGCGTTGATACTTTAAATGCCTTTATTGCCGTGATTGTTGCTGCCGTAGCGGCCGTCACATTGCCCTATGCCTTGCGCAGTGTTGAACAGGAAATTATGTCGCGTCGGATACCGCTGTTCTACACGGCATTTCTGCTCTGTTTGACCGGGCTTCTCGGCATCACCCTGACGGGTGATATATTTAATCTGTTTGTATTTCTGGAAATATCTTCGCTGTCTTCCTATGCACTGATCAGTCTGGGACGGCAACGTCAGTCCCTCACTGCAGCATTTCAATATCTGATCATGGGTACCATTGGTGCCACATTCCTGTTGATTGGTATTGGTCTGATTTATGCCGAGACCGGCACTCTCAACATGCTGGACCTGGCAACACGACTCCCTCCGGTATTTGAACAACGTACCGTACATACTGCGTTTGCCTTCATCATGGTTGGTGTCGCACTGAAACTGGCATTGTTTCCCCTACACTTGTGGTTACCCAATGCCTACACCTATGCCCCCACCGTTATCACCATTTTCCTGGCAGCGACCGCAACCAAGGTCGCAATCTATGTCATGTTACGTATGGTCTACACCGTATTCTCCATTGGTTTTGCAAAGGACACCCCGCTCAACGAGTTGTTCTTGTTACTTGGTGTGTTTGGCGTTCTGGTAGCATCAACGTATGCCATCTACCAGACCAATAGCAAACGGTTGCTGGCCTACTCCAGCGTGGCCCAGATCGGTTACATGGTACTGGGGATCGGATTCGGTTCACTATTGGGGCTGACCGCCACTGTTGTGCATATTTTCAACCATGCGCTGATGAAGGCTGCACTGTTCATGGCGGTGGGCGCCTTGATCTATCGGGTTGGCAGCAGTCATTTGCGAGACTGGAACGGTCTCGGGCGAAAAATGCCGTGGACCTTTGCCGCCCTGGTTATCGCGGGACTGAGTTTGATAGGTCTGCCCGGTACAGCCGGTTTTATCAGTAAATGGTATCTGGTGTCCGCTGCTGTGGAACAGCAGAACTGGCTTATTGCCTTCATAATCCTTTTCGGCTCATTACTCGCCGTTGGCTATATATGGAAAATGGTTGAGGTACTGTTTTTTCGTAATAGTGACTCGACCACGGTTACGGTACGGGAAGCCCCCTTGCTGTTACTCGTACCCACCTGGTTTCTGGTCCTGGCCAATATTTATTTCGGTTTTAATACAGAACTGACGGTCGATATCGCCCGCGATGCAGCGGCCATGTTGGAGAGCATGACGCCATGAGTACCACGGGGCTGATACTACTGACGATAACACTGCCGTTACTGGCGGCACTACTGATAATGCTCTGGGGACGCTGGCCCAATTTACGTGATGCAATCAGCCCTCTTGCCGGTAGTGCTGTTACCTATATTGCCTTTGCCCTTTATCAGCGCTTTCAAGCAGGCACCCGCCTTGAATTCAATATACTGGAACCCCTTCCCGGCTTGCCGATCCAGTTCGAACTCGAACCATTGGGTTTATTGTTTGCGTTAATCGTTGGTCCTCTCTGGGTTATTACCTCACTGTATGCGATTGGTTATATGCGCAGTCATCATGAACAGAATCAAACCCGGTTTTATGCCATGTTTGCCGTTTCTATTGGCAGTACACTGGGAGCTGCCTTGGCTGGCAACCTGTTCACCCTGTTCCTGTGTTATGAAATTCTGACGATCTCTACCTATCCACTGGTTGCCCATGCCGGTACACCCGCCGCCAGGCGGGGGGCGCGCACTTACCTTGCGATACTGCTTGGTACCTCGATCGGTCTGCAACTGCTCGCGATCATCATCACCTGGAGCATCAGCGGCACCCTGGAGTTTCGACCGGGCGGTATCCTGAATGGCAAACTGGAACCTGGCTGGGCCGGTATCTTGTATGCGTTGTTTTTATTCGGGATTGGCAAGGCAGCGGTCATGCCATTCCATCGCTGGCTACCGGCGGCCATGGTGGCACCCACGCCGGTCAGTGCACTGTTGCATGCGGTTGCCGTGGTCAAGACCGGTGTATTCATGATCCTGAAGGTTACGCTGTACATCTTCGGTACCGAATTCATGTTAAGCAATCACGTCTCCGAATGGCTTATCTGGTTCGCCGGCGCCACGATTCTGTTGGCTTCCCTGGTAGCCATGACAAAAAACAATCTCAAGGAACGACTCGCCTACTCCACTATTAGCCAATTGAGTTACATCGCGCTGGGAGCAATGCTGGCCAATGAAGCAGGTATACTGGGTGGCAGCCTGCATATCGTTATGCATGCGTTTGCCAAAATCACCCTGTTCTTTGCTGCCGGAGCAATTCTGGTTGCTACCCATAAAACGGAAATCAGTGACATGACCGGCCTGGGGCGTACCATGCCGGTAACCTTTGGCCTGTTTCTGATCGCCAGTCTCAGCCTGATCGGTATGCCGCCTTTTGGTGGCATGTGGAGCAAATGGTATCTCGGTCTGGGTACCGTTGCAGCGGGTCAATGGGCCCTGTTAACGATTTTATTGCTCAGCTCACTGCTGAATATCGCGTATTTACTGGCAGTACCTGCGCGGGCATTTTTTGGTAAGCCAGCCTCTACCGCTGCGCCACATCAGATAAAGGAGGCTCCGCGGAGTTGTTTGCTGGCCATGGCCCTGACCTCTTTGGTCTGTGTGCTGTTGTTCTTTTATTCCGCTCCTTTTACCTCACTTGCATTAACTGCTGTGGGAGGGCACTGACATGTCAACTTCAAAACAGAAACAATATCTATTCGACAAACCGCGCAATGTAACGCGATTGTTGCGCGGCCTTTATCTGGTTTGCGCAATATTATTATTCCTGGACTTTGTGCTACACCGTCATATTAGCCATAACTGGGAGAACTTTCCGGGCTTTTACAGCATCTTCGGATTTGTGGCCTGTGTCCTGCTGGTATTGATTGCCAAGGAACTGCGCAAAGTCGTCATGCGAAAGGAAGATTACTACGATGTGGATGAGTGATCTCCCCGCATTCGTCCCCTTCTATCTCGCCGCCGCCTTGGTGCTGGTCACCCGGGGCTGGTTGCGTAACCTGATCCTCCTGGCGACACCTGTCCTGGGTGGGTTACACCTCTGGCTCGCCGTTGAACCCGGCCTGTCACTCACTTTGCCATTAAGTAATCTCGAACTGACACTTTATCGCACTGATCGCCTCAGTTTGCTGTTCGGTTACCTGTTTCATATTGCCACTTTAATTGCCGTGATTTTTGCCTTGCATGTGCGTGATACCACCCAACAGGTCGTCGGTCTGTTGTATGCCGGCAGTGCCCTCGGCGCAGTCTTCGCCGGCGATTTGCTGACGCTGTTCATCTTCTGGGAGTTGCTCGCTATCACTTCGGTGTTTTTTATCTGGGCGCGGCAGAACAGGTACTCACTGCGCGCGGGGATACGCTACTTGCTGTTTCAGGTCACTTCCGGCATGTTATTACTGGCAGGCACCCTGATTATTTATTCCCAGACCAACTCGTTGACCTTTGAACATATAGGCTTGAATGGCATCGGTAGCTGGTTAATCTTTTTCGCCTTTGGTATCAAATGCGCATTTCCGTTTTTGCATAACTGGCTTACGGACGCTTACCCGGAAGCTACGCCAACCGGGACTGTATTTCTCTCTGCCTTTACGACCAAAGTGGCTGTCTATGCCCTGGCACGCGGCTTTGCCGGCACCGAGATACTCGTCTACATCGGTGCTGTCATGACCTGTTTTCCCATTTTCTTTGCCGTGATTGAAAACGATTTACGCCGGGTTCTGGCCTACAGCATGATCAACCAGGTTGGTTTCATGGTTTGCGGGATCGGCATTGGCACCGCATTGGCATTAAATGGTGCAGTCGCACATGCTTTTACCGATGTCATTTTTAAAGGCCTGTTATTCATGGCCATGGGTGCGGTGTTATATCGCACCGGTAAGATGAATGGTTCGGATCTCGGTGGCCTTTACAAAACGATGCCAAAAACTGCAGTGCTATGTATCATCGGTGCCGCTTCGATTTCAGCTTTCCCACTATTCAGTGGCTTCGTAAGTAAATCTATGGTCATGTCTGCGATGCTGATCGAAGGTTATGACACTGTCTGGCTGATGCTGTTGTTTGCGTCTGCCGGTGTATTCCATCACGCCGGAATTAAAATCCCCTATTTTGCCTTCTTTGCGCATGATTCGGGTATTCGCACCCGGGAAGCCCCCTGGAACATGCTCCTCGCCATGACGATCGCTGCTGTGCTGTGTATCCTGATTGGCAGTCAACCACAGTTCTTATATAGCCTGCTACCCTGGCAGGTGGACTACTGGCCCTATGACATGACTCATGTTCTGGCACAAACGCAATTGTTGTTCTTCTCGGCGCTGGCCTTCGTCTGGCTGAACAAACAGGGGTTGTATCCACCCGAACTCCATTCGGTTAACCTGGATGCCGAATGGGTGTATCGTAAACTGCTGCCGACCACAAGCCGGATTGTGGTACAACAATTGAAACATATCTGCGACAAAATCTGTGTTGGTTCGGATGTTGTTATCCAAACCTGTCGGCAACAGTTCGGTCGTTTCCCCCTGGCGAATTATCACCTCGCCGCCAGTTGGCCAACCGGTAGTATGGTGTTATGGATTGCGATCCTGCTGGGTGGGTTCTTGCTACTGGACTCGTTGGGTTAAAAATAACTTCACTACTGCTCAGACTTGAGCCAGACACACTGTCCCGCACTGGCTTTATCAATGGCGCGCAGACGTTCAGAATGCACGGCCAGTTCCTCCTCGGTGGCTCGGATGACAGGCAATGGTGCACGTTGGGCATCCACCGGCCGCGGTTGCGCCACCTTGCCGATCGAGGTTTCGCTTATCCCATCCAGTGACAAACGCACCTGCCCACCGGTCATGGCCAGGTAAACTTCGGCGAGGATTTCCGCGTCGAGCAAGGCACCGTGAAGATCGCGTGCCGAGTTATCTATTTCATAACGCTTACATAACGCGTCCAGGTTGTTCTTCTGCCCCGGATGCATGTTACGCGCCAGCATCAGGGTATCCAGTACTGAACAGAAGCTTTCCACCGGTTGCGCCTTGCTGTCCAGCAATTGCAATTCATGATTGATGAAGCCCACATCAAAGGCCGCATTATGAATAATCAGTTCCGCACCACGAATGAACTTGAGAAAATCCTCGATCACATCTGAGAATACCGGCTTGTCCGCCAGGAACTCGTTGGTGATGCCATGTACTTCGATCGCCCCTGCATCGATTTCCCGTTCCGGATTAATGTACTGGTGATAGCGGTTTTCCGTCATGCGGCGATTGATCAATTCGACACAACCGATTTCAATAATGCGATGACCCTGGGA
>JBECLA010000120.1:0-5548 GCA_040235565.1 Thiohalomonadales bacterium
GCACGATTGATACGGGAACCGAATGGCGCGTGGATAACGAAATGCATGTCGCCGGTTTCATCAAAGAAGCGTTCAAACACAATGCGTTGCTGGGTTGGCAGCACACCAAGCGCGGCCTTGGCTGTCGCCAGATAAGTGACTAACTGTTCCGCGGCCGCAGGCGGCAGATGCAATGCATCTTGTATATAGTGGTAAGCCGTTTCCTGTCCCTGTTCGAGCTTGTGATCCACTGTCGCACGCAGTTCTGACACGGCATGCGAGAGTTCATCACTGCGCCCCGGCGCTTCGCCAAACCAGAAGGGGATGTTGGGCGGTTGACCATGGGCATCTTCTGCATAGACGCGTCCCTGTTCGATTTTTAACATGCGATAGGAACTGTTACCGAGTTGAAAAATATCACCCGGCAGACTTTCAAAGGCGAAATCTTCATTCAGGGTGCCGATAAAGATCCCTTCCGGTTGCAGGATGACGTTGTAATCAAATTGATCCGGAATGGTGCCGCCATTGGTAAGAGCGGTCAGACGCGCGCCGCGGCGTGGGCGGAGCATGCCATGTACTGCATCGCGATGCAGGTAGGCACCGCGGCGGCCACGGCGGGTGTGAAAACCGTCGCTTAACATTTTGACCACCGCCAGGAATTGCTCAAAGGTCAGCTTGCGATAGGGCCAGGCACGGTTGAAGCTGTTATAAAGATCACGTTCATGCCATTCCTGGCTGGCGACTTCCGCCACGATCTGTTGCGCCAGCACATCCAGAGGGTGAGCGGGAATATGAATTTGATCCAGTTCATCGCGCTGAATTGCGGCCAGCATGGCGCTGCATTCCACCAGATCATCACGGGACAAGGGAAACAGGCGCCCCTTGGGAATGGCATCCAGGCGATGGCCGGAACGTCCGACCCGTTGCAGCAAGGTCGCAATGATATGGGGTGAACCGAGCTGACACACCAGATCCACCTCGCCGATATCGATCCCGAGTTCCAGGGAGGCCGTCGCCACCAGTGCCCGCAGCTTGCCCTGCTTGAGACGTT
Organism: Thiohalomonadales bacterium; assembly: GCA_040235565.1. Lineage (GTDB taxonomy): Bacteria > Pseudomonadota > Gammaproteobacteria > UBA6429 > Thiohalophilaceae > JAHEIJ01. The sequence continues at coordinate 1,031 of JBECLA010000120.1, forward strand.
GCTCGGCATCGAGGCGATGTTCCTTGGCCAGACTGCCGTGATGGGCGGTGACGGCATCTTCTCCCAGCCGTTCTGCCAGGGCGGCCGCTGCCCGCTCGGCCAGACGCCGGGTATTGACAAAAATCAGCGTAGTGCGATGCGCCTCGATCAGTTGTTGCAGGCGGTCATAAATCTCGCCCCATACCTCGTTTGCCATCACGGCTTCCAGCGGGGAACCGGTAACCTCGATCTGTAATTCCCGTTGGCGCACATGACCGGTATCGATGATCTGGCACGGGGTCGTTGCTGAACCTGTCAGGTATTGCGCCATGGTTTCGATCGGTTTTTGCGTGGCGGACAGGCCAATCCGAACCGGTGCTGCGGGGGTGAGATGCGCCAGGCGTTCGAGTGACAGAGTAAGGTGGGCGCCGCGCTTATTGCCTGCCAGGGCATGGATTTCATCCACGATGACACTGCGGACGGTGCGCAGCATGTCGCGACCCGATTCCGAGGTCAGCAGGATATATAACGACTCGGGGGTGGTGACCAGAATGTGGGGCGGGTTGCGCTTCATGGCCTCACGTTCCGCCTGTGAGGTATCACCCGTCCGCACCTGGGCGCGGATGGGTACATCCGGCAAACCCGATTCCAGCAGCGCATCCCGGATGCCATTCAAAGGCAGTTCCAGGTTTTTGTGAATGTCATTGGACAGGGCTTTCAGGGGGGACACGTACAGAATCCGGGTTTCGGTCGGCAGGGTATCTTGCAGGCCGACCTGGACCAGGTGATCGATCGCCGCCAGGAAGGCCGCCAGGGTCTTGCCCGCCCCGGTGGGGGCCGCAATCAAGGTGGGTTGGCCCGATTGAATGGCGGGCCAGGCCAGGCGTTGCACCTCCGAAGGTGCATCAAAATGCCGGTTGAACCAACGGCTGACAGCAGGATGAAACAGAGACTGGGGCATGTCACAATCATGGCAGTGTGAAGACAAAGCGTCCAGACCGTTATCGGTCGGGGCAGCCCAGCAGGAATCCGCAGCATGGCCATTGTGTGGCAGAAGAATCTCGACGGCATCCGCTATGAAGTGCGGACGGCCGGCAAAACCCGCCGCCTGTATACCAACGGGGTGTTTCACAGCCAGTATCATCCCGACCGCCCCACCACCGGGGGAATCTGGGATCTGCTGATGTTGCCAGCGTTGTTTCAGGCACCCCGTAAAGTTCAACGGGTACTGGTGCTGGGCGTGGGTGGGGGCGCGGTTATTCGCCAGCTGCAGCGTTATGTACAGCCGAAAAGCATTATCGGGGTTGAACTTAACCCGGTTCATTTACAGGTGGCCCGGCGCTTTTTCGGTGTAGACCACCGAATTGCCGAGTTACATCAGGCCGAAGCGGTGACCTGGCTGGAAACGTATGAGGGACCACCCTTTGATATGATCATTGAGGATCTGTTCGGGGAGCAAAACGGGGAACCGCTGAGGGCGGTGAAGGCCGATATTACGTGGTGTGATGCCCTGTCCCGCCACCTCAGCCGCGAAGGGATACTGGTGATGAACTTTATTGACTCTGCCGAGATGCGACAGAGTGAATGTGTGAACAAGCGCTACCTTGCTCAACATTTTAAATCCGCCTTCCAGTTCACCCTGCCACTCTATGAGAACGTCATTGTTGCCCTGCTCCGATTCCAGGCAGACAGTCGAACACTGCATGCACACCTGAAAAAGCATTTGCTCCTGGAAGCTGCACGTAAATCTGAGGCTATGAATTTTCGCCTTCGGCGGATGCCTCGCTAGTTAACAAAAGCAATAATGAAATAAGCAAAAGTTATTTTTTATAAAAGTGTTGTGATAGGAAATTGATATTGACTCTTTAAATGGCTTGTCCGGTTCGTGCAGAATGTCATTAATCCGTTGTAAATTCCCGACAAAGATGTGAATAAATCTAACCAAATCCGATTACAGAAGTTTTCCCTTGTCGAATAGCTCCTTTGCCGTATTCCGCATTTCCTTTGTGCTAATGGATTTGCATGTCGGCATTTCGAATGTATCTTTTAAAATGTCTGCAGGTTTGAGTTTCTCAACTGTCACTACCCGAGTTTTCTGGGTAGTTATCTCTTCCTCGTTTTTAATCACGTTCGTGAGTTTCACTACAGATTCTTGTTTGAGGATCGACCCGTGTAAATTTGCCGCCCACTGATCAATCAGTTTGTCGAGTTGCGGGTAGCCTGAATTAGACAAGGCCTCGAGCCAGCGTTTCCTGACGGGGTGCATCTCCATTTCGGTGCTGTACCAGATGTCATCGGTGATATGAACCTTATAGTTATATTTTTTTAAAAGCACCGATGCTTTACCGGCAGCGGTGGTAACCAGGCGCACGCGGGTGGTTGGGTAGCCAAGGACTTTCGGTCCTTTCTGTTCCAGGACTTTTTTGACCTCAGGGTCGGTTATTTCCAGGTTAGCGATGCCTTGTACTTTTAGCGCGAGGCTGCCCAGATACTGGAAGAACTCACCCGTATCCATCTGTGCGCAATATGCTTCTTGTTTATTTCCTATTAACCAAGTGTTACCACCGTCGATGGTTAAAAGATAAGGAGTATTAGCGGATGCTTTCTCCTCATTGCCCAGGAGTTCGATGCGTACTTTCTTATCACCATCAATGGTGATGATTTCGGTGTCCTTATCCTTTGCTTCTTCCTTCTCTACAATGTCGGTGACAATGGTAACGCGGAGAGGGTCAGCAGTGACTGGTAGTGTCATGAACAGGAAAACCAGGAAAGTAAGCCAAATGCGAGATTGGGTAGACATGTGGCACCTGTTGACTAGTAATGGGAGTTAATCGATATCAACACCAAGCTTACTATAGTAAAAGTCTATTTCATTGCTTGGAGTTCTTCACTTTTGGTCAACCAGATTTCTTCAGTCTGATTGATCTGTCTCTGGATATCTGCTTGTTTTGTCAGAAGTTCTTTGAGTCGAGGTTTATTTGCCTCCTCGTACAAGGATGAATCGGCCAGGCTCCGCTGTAAGTCTTTCTTGCACGATTCAAGTTCGGTGAGTTTGGTCTCAAGTCGCTGAATTTCACTGCGTAATGGTTGCAAACGCCTGCGTTTTTCGGCGGCTTCCTGCCGCTGGAGTTTACGGGCTGCTGCCGTATGATTCGCCAGAGGTATCGCATCCGGTTGTGGTTCGGGGGTTGCCGTTTGTTGCAAGTATTGACGGTAATCCTCCAGATCACCGTCAAAGGCACTAAGTCTGCCTGCATGAACCAGATAGAACTGATCGGTGACCGTTCGCAAGAGATGACGATCATGGGAAATGATCACCATTGCACCTTCAAAGTTTTGCAAAGCGGTGCTCAGTGCCAGGCGCATTTCCAGGTCGAGATGATTGGTCGGTTCGTCGAGTAATAACAGATTTGGTTTTTGATACACCAGCATAGCCAGTACCAGACGCGCCTTCTCACCCCCCGAGAATGGTGCTATCGGTTCCAGGGCCCGTTCTCCCTGAAAGCCAAAGCCACCCAGGAAGTCGCGCAGCTGTTTTTCCTGCATCTGTTTATCCAGACGTTGCAGGTGGGCGAGGGGAGAATCCTCGGGTTGAAGTTGTTCCAGTTGATGTTGAGCAAAATAACCCAGCTGCAGATAACGCGCAGGCTGGCGCTTCCCGCCGAGTGGTGGTAATTCGCCAGCCAACAGTTTAATGAGCGTGGATTTACCGGCACCATTCGGACCTAACAGGCCGATACGATCGCCGGGTGCCAGACTGAGATTGAGTTGCTCCAGCAAAGGGCGTTGTGCATAACCGGCAGCGGCCTCTTCCAGCTGTAACAACGGCCTGGGTAACCTGGCGGGGGAGGCAAAGCTGAAATGAAAAGGTGAATCCACATGTGCCGGGGCAATCAGGGTCATGCGTTCCAGCGCCTTGAGACGACTCTGGGCCTGGCGAGCCTTGGTGGCCTTGGCACGAAAGCGATCCACAAAAGCGCGTATGTGGGCGACTTCGCGTTGTTGCTTTTCGTGGACAGCATGTTGTTGTGCCAGCTGTTCTGCGCGTTGTTGCTCAAAGTTAGTGTAATTCCCTGTGTAAAGGGTTACACGCTGCTGTTCGATATGGGCAATACGGTTCACAATCCGATCCAGAAAATCCCGATCATGAGAAATCAACAGTAAGGTGCCAGGATAACTTTGTAGCCAGTTTTCAAGCCAGATTACGGCATCAAGATCCAGGTGATTGGTAGGTTCATCCAGTAACAGGATATCCGAACGGCACATCAGGGCCTGGGCCAGGTTGAGGCGCATTCGCCAGCCACCCGAGAAGGTTGCCACGTTTTGCTGATATTGGGATGCCGCAAACCCGAGACCATTCAACAATCGGGCACCACGGGTTGTCGCTGTATAGGCGTCTATCGCTTCCATCTCACTGTGGATTCGCGCCTGTTGTATACCGTCATTGTTTTGCTCGGCCTCGGTGAGATGCGCCTGCAACTGACGCAGGGCGCTATCACCATCGATGACATATTCGATAGCAGGCCTGGCAACGGCCGG
>JBECLA010000059.1:0-14379 GCA_040235565.1 Thiohalomonadales bacterium
AAAAATATTATGCGGTTCAGTGCTTTAGCGCTGGGGCAGAGTGATATTTTCAGTTCGAAAGGGCTTGCTCAGGCGGGCCATAACACGTAAAATTGCGCGTTTTCGCGGGACTTCTGGCCCGCGAAAACTATTGTTTGATTGAATTTAGGGAGTGGCTACATGGCCCGTATTGCTGGTATCAACATTCCGGTAAACAAGCATGCCGATATCGCGTTGACCTCGATCTATGGGATTGGTCGGACACGCGCGCAGGCAATCTGTACCGCTAGCGGCATCAAGCCCGAGACCAAGATCAAGGATCTGGCTGAGAACGAAATTGAGGCACTGCGTAACGAAATTGCCAAATACACCGTCGAAGGTGATTTGCGCCGTGAAGTGTCCATGAACATCAAGCGTTTGATGGATCTGGGCTGTTACCGAGGCATCCGTCATCGCCGTGGTCTGCCGCTGCGTGGTCAACGTACCCGTACCAATGCCCGTACCCGCAAGGGCCCACGTAAACCCATTAAGAGATAAGCACAGGTTTTAAGGAACAATGGCAACCAAGTCTACTGCTGGTCGTACCCGCAAGAAAGTCAAAAAGGATGTGTCCGATGGTATCGCGCACATTCATGCATCATTTAACAATACGATCGTAACGATTACCGATCGCCAGGGTAATGCGCTGTGTTGGGCTACTTCCGGTGGCTCCGGTTTCCGTGGTTCCCGCAAGAGTACTCCCTTTGCTGCCCAGGTTGCTGCCGAACGTGCCGGCACCATGGCGCAGGAATTCGGAATGAAGAATCTGGAAGTTTGTGTAAAAGGTCCGGGTCCGGGTCGCGAATCCGCAGTTCGCGCCCTCAACGCAAAGGGCTTTAAAATTACCAATATTTCTGATGTGACACCCATTCCTCACAATGGTTGTCGTCCACCCAAGAAACGTCGCGTATAAGCGGGAGAATTACCTTGGCTAGATACATCGGTCCCAAATGTCGTCAGTGTCGTCGTGAAGGCGAAAAACTTTTTCTGAAAGGCGAAAAGTGCTTCAGCAGCAAGTGTGCGATGGAAAATCGTGCATTTCCGCCGGGTCAACATGGCCAGTCACGCCGTGGTCGCTTGTCTGATTATGCAGCTCAGTTGCGTGAAAAGCAGAAGTTACGTCGTATTTACGGCATTCTGGAAAAGCAATTCCGTAACTATTACAAAATGGCGGATAGTCGCAAGGGTTCTACCGGCGAGAATCTGTTGCAGTTGCTGGAATCGCGTCTTGACAATGTTGTCTATCGCATGGGTTTTGGCGCTTCCCGTTCCGAAGCCCGCCAGTTAGTACGTCACAAGGCGATTACCGTCAATGGTCGTCACCTTACTATCCCGTCTGCCCAGGTTAAACCCGGTGACGTAATTACCGTAAGTGAAAAGGCTGCCAATCATCTGCGCATCAAGAGTGCCGCAGAAACTGCCCAGCAGCGTGGTCTGGTTGATTGGGTTGATGTCAATGTGGATAAGCTGGAAGGCATCTACAAGAATGTGCCGGAACGCAGCGATCTGCCGAGTGACATTAACGAAAACCTGGTTGTGGAACTGTACTCGAAATAATCAGCTCTATCAGACACTTTATTCACGGATTGTATTTCTTAATATATTAGGAATAGTTGAGAGGACATTTATTAATGCAGGCCTCAGTTTCAGATTTTCTGTCTCCCCGCATTGTTGATATTCAGCAGATCAACGATACACATGCCAAGGTGACCCTGGAACCTCTCGAGCGAGGTTTTGGCCACACCCTTGGAAATGCGCTGCGCCGTATCCTGTTATCTTCCATGTCAGGTTGCGCCATTGTTGAAGCAGAAATAGAAGGCGTCTTGCATGAGTACACCTCAATTGAAGGGGTACAGGAAGACGTGGTTGATATCTTGCTTAATCTGAAAGGGGTATCGTTGCGTATGGCTGCCGATGGTCCTGTCACCCTGACGCTCAACAAGAAGGGCCCGGGTCCGGTTACTGCCGGAGACATTACGCTGGATCATAACGTGGAAGTCATCAATCCGGATCATGTCATTGCCAACCTCACTAAAAATGGTGAGTTGAATATGACCCTGAAAATTGCCAAAGGTCGTGGTTATCAGCCTGCAACCATGCGCGGTCAGGAGGAAGATGAAGACCGTCCTATTGGTCGGTTGCAGCTGGATGCCAGTTTCAGTCCGATTCAACGTGTCGCCTATGTGGTTGACAGTGCCCGCGTTGAACAACGTACCGATCTGGATAAACTGATTATCGAACTGGAAACCAACGGCACCATTGATCCGGAAGCAGCAATTCGTGGCGCAGCGACGATTTTGCAGGACCAACTGTCTGCGTTTGTTGATCTGCGTAGCAAGGAAGAAGCGGAACCGGAAGGTATGGAACCGGAGATTGACCCGATTCTGTTACGGCCGGTTGATGATCTGGAATTGACTGTACGTTCAGCCAATTGTCTTAAGGCAGAACAGATCTTCTACATCGGTGATTTGATTCAGCGTACGGAAGTTGAATTGCTCAAGACCCCGAATCTTGGCAAGAAATCACTGACCGAAATCAAAGACGTGCTGGCCTCACGTGGCCTGTCGCTGGGAATGCGGCTTGAAAACTGGCCGCCTGCCAGCCTCAAAGAGAAAAAAGAGGAAAGCGCTATTTAAGCGTTAACCAATTTATAACGACATTGAATTTTAAGGTAGAGAACCATGCGTCACCGTAAAAGTGGTCGTAAACTGAACCGCAACAGCAGCCATCGCAAGGCCATGTTCCGCAATATGTCTGCTTCATTGTTTGAACATGAAGTGATTCAGACTACCCTGCCGAAGGCCAAGGAACTGCGCCGCAAAGCTGAACCACTGATTACTCTGGCGAAGGAAGACAGCGTTGCCAATCGTCGTGTCGCCTTTGCCCGCTTGCGTGATCGTGATGTGGTAACCAAGCTGTTTAACGAACTTGGGCCCCGCTATAAAGAACGTCCAGGCGGTTATCTGCGGATCCTGAAATGTGGTTTCCGTCCCGGTGACAATGCACCCATGGCCATTGTTGAATTGGTGGATCGACCTGTCACGGCTGAAGAAGTCCAGGAAGGCACGGGTGATACCGCTCAGGCATAAACTTAGATCCTGACATATACTAAAAACCGGGCTCTGCCCGGTTTTTTGTTTCTGGAGTATATCCAAGAGGGATGTTAAACAATGAATGCGTGCGTAATATTTATGTTCAACCTTATTAGAGGGGAACTTTTGCTGCAACGTCGAGGGACATCAACAATTATCGCCTTGCTTATTGGTTTCTCCTTGATGTCTCCCGGACATGCGGTGAACTCCGGTTGGTTTATGGGATTCAACATGGGCTCGGCGGAAGTCGACACCATCAACGAATCCGATCTGGGCTATAAATTTTATGGTGGCTACCTGGGAGAAAACTTTGGTGCCGAGATGGCGTTCGCTGGTCTGGGTGATGGCTATACCCCGGATAATCTGGATATCTATGGCCTTTCCTTTGAATTCATTGGCCGTTTACCCCTGAGTACTTCTTTTTCTGTGCTGGGTAAGTTTGGACTGTTCTGGTGGACAGTAGAGAATTGTGACTACGGTTATTATTACTATTATTGTCCTCCCGGGAGCTACGATGATGGCTCTGATTTGACCTATGGCCTTGGTCTGCAATATGACGTCAACGACAGGGTTTCAATCCGGGGGGAATGGCAGGAGTTCGAGGATATCAGTGGCAGTGATGTTTCATTATTGAGCGCGGGTATTCTCTATACGTTTTAAGCCTGCATTAAAGGCTCGGATATTCGGTAAGTCATTGTAAGTGGCGACTATACTTGCGACATGATCGTCTTGTTTACCGATTTTGGCTGGCAAGGCCCCTATGTGGGTCAGATGAAAGCGGTGTTGGCTCAGCATGCGCCGGCTCAGCCGGTGATCGATCTGATGCATGATGCGCCGGTTTTCAGACCACGGGCGGCGGCGTACCTGTTGGCATCGCTGGTGACAGGCTTTCCTGTCGAGACGGTGTTCCTAGCGGTGGTCGATCCCGGTGTGGGGTCACAACAACGGCGTCCCTGTGTGATGCATGCCGACGGACGCTGGTTTGTCGGACCGGATAACGGCCTGTTTAACCTCATTGCCAGGCAGGCAACTACCTACGAGATTTGGGAAATCGACTGGCGTCCTGACTGCTTGTCGGATTCCTTTCACGGGCGCGACCTGTTTGCCCCGGTTGCAGCCATGCTTGCAGGTGGTGAATTACCGCCAATGACGTCAACCAACCTGGCTGACCGCCCGGCTGACTGGCCGCCGGAGCTGGCCGAGATAATCTATCTGGACCAGTTTGGCAATGCGATGAGTGGTTTGCTCGGCACGCAGACGGATCCGGCAGCTGAATTAAAGGTCAATCATCACCGCATACCTTACGCACGGGTTTTTGCCGAGGTCCCGCAGGCGACGCCATTCTGGTATGTGAATTCCAACGGCCTGGTCGAGATTGCCATGAATCAGGCCAATGCCGCGCAGCGCCTCGGTTTGGAAATCGGCATGGCCGTGTCGCGAAGCCAGGCCTCAGGCCTGAGTGGCGGCGCGTTCGGCAGAGATTTTTAGTACATCTTTCAAGTAGCGACCGGTATAGGATTCGGGATGCCGCGCCACATCTTCCGGGGTACCGCTGCAGACCACCGTGCCCCCCTTGTTGCCGCCTTCCGGCCCCATATCGATGATCCAGTCAGCGGTTTTGATCACATCCAGGTTGTGTTCGATCACCACGATGGTATTGCCATGATCTCGCAAGCGATGCAGTACCGCCAGTAGCTGTTCAATGTCATGAAAATGCAAGCCGGTCGTGGGTTCGTCCAGAATATACAGGGTCCGCCCCGTATCCCGTTTGGATAATTCCCGCGCCAGTTTGACCCGTTGCGCTTCACCCCCGGACAGGGTCGTCGCGTTTTGACCCAGGGTGATATAACTCAGGCCGACATCGATCAGGGTTTGAAGTTTGCGCTTGATCGGGGGGATGGCGTGAAAGAAGTCGAAGGCCTCTTCCACCGTCATTTCCAGGACCTCATGAATGTTTTTTCCCTTGTATTTGACTTCCAGGGTTTCGCGGTTATAGCGCTTGCCCTTACAGACATCACAAGGCACATAGATATCAGGCAGAAAATGCATTTCGACCTTGATCAGGCCATCACCCTGGCAAGCCTCGCAGCGTCCGCCTTTAACATTAAAACTGAAGCGTCCCGGGTTGTAGCCGCGGGTGCGCGCTTCGGGGGTGCCGGAAAACAATTCCCGAATCGGCGTAAACAGCTGGGTATAGGTGGCGGGGTTGGAGCGGGGCGTCCGACCGATAGGACTCTGGTCAATATCCACGACTTTGTCGAATTGTTCCAGCCCCAGGATGGCGTCACAGTGCGCCGGATCCTCACTACTCCGGTTGATCTCCAGGGCCGCATGGCGATAGAGGGTGTCGTTGATCAGGGTGGATTTCCCCGAGCCGGAAACCCCGGTGATCGCGGTCATCAGGCCAACGGGAATCTCCACGTCGACGGCCTGCAGATTGTTTCCCGTGGCCCCCTGGATGCTGAGTTGACGGTCCGGATCAACGGGGGTGCGGTGTCGGGGGACCTGGATAGATTTACGGCCCGACAGGTACTGACCGGTCAGCGAAGCCGGGTCGGCGAGAATGTCCTGGGGCGTGCCCTGGGCCACGATCCGCCCGCCATGCACCCCGGCCCCGGGACCGATATCCACGACATAATCGGCGCTGAGAATGGCTTCTTCGTCGTGTTCGACCACGATCACCGTATTGCCCAGATCGCGGAGGTAGGTGAGGGTATTCAGGAGGCGGGTATTGTCCCGCTGGTGCAGACCGATAGAGGGCTCGTCGAGGATATACATCACACCCACCAGGCCCGCGCCAATCTGGCTCGCCAGACGGATCCGCTGTGCCTCGCCGCCGGAGAGGGTATCGGCACTGCGATCCAGACTCAGGTACTCCAGTCCCACATTGACCAGAAAATCGAGGCGCTGACTGATTTCCTTGACGATTTTGGCGGCGATTTCACCCCGGCGTCCCGGGAGTTTGAGCCGGACAAAAAAGGCCTGGGCGGTCTCGATCGGCATTGCGGTGATATCGGGCAAGGTCTGCTGCTGGATATAGACATGCCGGGCACCCTGATTGAGACGGGTGCCGTGGCAGTCAGGACAGGGTTGATGACTCAGGTACCGGGCCAGCTCTTCCCTCACCACATTGGATTCGGTGTCGCGATAGCGTCGCTCCATGTTGGGAATGACGCCTTCGAACGGTTGGAGTTTGCGATACTCGCCACCGCGATCATTGAAATAGCTGAATTCAATGGCTTCTTCCCCGGATCCGTACAGGATGAGTTGCTGAATGGACTCGGGCAGCGTCATAAAAGGGGCATCCATATCGAAGTCATAATGCTGCGCCAACGAGTTGAGCAACTGATAGTAATAGACGTTACGTCGGTCCCAGCCGCGTATGGCGCCGGCATTCAGGCCTACTTCCGGATGAATGACGACCCGTTCCGGATCAAAGAACTGTCGGACTCCCAGACCATCACAGGTGGGGCAGGCCCCGGCCGGGTTATTGAAGGAGAAAAGACGGGGTTCCAGTTCACTAAGTGAGTACCCACATACCGGACAGGCATAACGGGCGGAGAACACGATCTCATCGTGCAGTCGGTCGCTTCGCACGTCCTTGTGCTCTCGCGACACTTGTACATCCTGTACTTCGTCCATCCAGGCAATCCGGGCGAGGCCATCCGACAGCTTGAGGGCGGTCTCAAAGGAGTCCGCCAGGCGGGACTGGATATCTGCACGCACCTTGAAGCGGTCCACGACGGCTTCAATGGTGTGTTTGCGGCGTTTATCCAGCGCCGGGACCTGGTCGAGCTCAACGACCTTGCCATCCACCCGGGCGCGGACAAACCCTTCCGCCCGCAAGGTCTCGAAGACCTGTTCATGTTCGCCTTTACGCCCCTCGATCAGGGGGGCCAGCAGCATCAGCTTGCTCTCTTGCGGGAGGGTCAGCACATGATCCACCATCTGGCTTACCGTCTGGGCATCGAGCGTAATATCATGTTCCGGGCATCGCGGCTCGCCGGCGCGGGCAAACAGCAGCCGCAGATAATCGTAGATTTCGGTAATGGTACCGACTGTCGAGCGCGGGTTATGCGACGTGGATTTCTGTTCGATGGAAATGGCCGGCGACAGCCCCTCGATATGATCGACATCCGGTTTCTCCATGACCGCCAGAAACTGGCGCGCATAGGCAGACAGGGATTCGACGTAGCGGCGTTGTCCTTCGGCATAGATGGTGTCAAACGCCAGCGAGGACTTGCCGGAACCGGACAGGCCGGTGATCACGATGAGTTTGTCACGCGGCAGATCGAGGTCGATATTCTGCAGGTTATGGGTGCGGGCCCCACGGATATGAATGGTGTCCATGCTTCAACACTGGGTACTAAACGAAACCCACTACTATACGCCCATCGGCGGGGATCGGGCAAAACCCTGTCACACACCAATGCCCTGCTCCGCTTGTCGGTTTGACAAGCGGGAGTAAAAAAACGTTGACGCTTAGAGGTTGTGGGTCGCCCAGTTTACCGCCTGGGTACGGTTTTCCACATCGAGCTTTTTGTAAATATGGTAAATATGGGTCTTGATGGTGTGCACACTGAGACTGAGCTGTTCGGCGATATCCGTATTTTTCGCACCGGTTGACAGCAGGTTGAGGATTTCCATTTCCCGTTCCGTTAACAGTTCATGCTGGCGGTTTAAAAATGCCTGGTTGGTATGCGGTTTCTGGTTGATCAGATAACGGGCAATGACCCGGCGCGGAAACCACAAATCGCCGTTAAACATGGCCAGCACCCCTTTGCTCAGATGGTCCGGGCTTGCATCGCGATAAAAGATGCCGTGGATCTCGGGTGGTGCGGCCAGCTTTTCCAGACGGCTATCCTGTTCAGCATTGAAAAAGGCATACATCAACTGCTTTTTGCCGGATTTGCGGCACTCCAACAGCAGATCCATCGCTTCCCCGGGATTGTCCTCCATGGCGTCAATCAACACCAGCCCGGTTTTGGCGTTATATTTCAGGGTCGGAGTCTGGCCTGCCCGGCAATCCGTAATATGACAACGACTTCCGGTGGTGGCTTCAAGATGGGTAGCCAATTCCTGATAAGTGTCCGGGCGCGCCCCTACGATGTTGATCCAGCTTCCTTCTAACATGAATATCCTCGTCTTAATGCCAGTCTATTCAATCCCATTTCACTTGCTTTGCGGGGGTTGAAAAGCAGGAATGGGCACTCCTTGTTTTTAAACAGTCGTGCGGAGTCTTTCACTACTACTTTTTCATAGTTTCTGGATAGGAAACTAGCATTAAATATATGTAGATTTGGCTGACGGGACAAGTGAAAAATGCAAAATACGTCACACGGATTACTACTTAAGTGGTATCTTGCTGGCGTGTCGCTTTTCGGGATTACGCATTTCTTCCCGATTCTGAACCTGTTAACATGCTGCGCCCTATATAAATAGTGTGGTTCAGCTTTTCAAGAAAACTCATGCGGCAGGATTCCATGACTTCCAGTGAGCGCCGGGTGGCGCTGTCACTTGCGGGCGTTTTCGCGTCCCGCATGTTGGGATTGTTTCTGATCCTGCCGGTTTTCAGCCTGTATGCCAGGGAGCTAAGCGGGTATACGGCCACCCTGGCCGGGATTGCGCTGGGAATTTACGGCCTGACCCAGGCCCTGTTTCAGATCCCGCTGGGAATGTTGTCGGACCGGATTGGGCGCAAGCCCGTGATTGTGGGGGGATTGCTGATCTTTGCGCTGGGGAGCGTGGTGGCGGCCATCTCAACATCGGTGAGCGGCGTGATCCTGGGGCGCGCCCTCCAGGGAGCGGGAGCGGTGGCCAGTGCGGTGATGGCGCTGGCCGCGGATCTGACCCGGGAGGAGCACCGCATCAAGGTCATGGCCTTCATCGGCGTCAGTATCGGCCTGTCATTTGCGGTTGCCATGATTCTCGGGCCGGTGCTGCACGACTGGTTTGGCGTCCCGGGAATATTCTGGACCACCTCGATCCTGGCGTTGGGAGGCATCGTCATTACCCTGTTTTTCGTGCCCCGTCCCGTCATCAGTCGGTTTCATCGTGATACAGAAGTGGAGATCAGCTGGTTCCGTCATGCGGTGATGGATGGGCAGTTGCTGCGGGCCAATTTCGGCATATTCAGCCTGCACGCGATCCTGATGGGGACTTTCCTGGTTGTGCCCCAGTTGTTACATCACCAGGCTGGTCTGGATGTCAGTCGCCACTGGCTGATTTATTTACCGGTGTTGTTTCTTTCCATGGCCTTGATTGTGCCGTTTATTTTGCTGGCGGAAAAAAAACGCATGATCAAGCAAACACTTAGCGGGGCGGTCGTCCTGCTGGTGCTGACCGAGCTGGGTCTGGCGGGACTGTCCGGGACTATGGCGGCGATGGTGATCATGCTATTGTTGTTTTTTGCGGCCTTTAATCTGCTCGAGGCCATGTTGCCCTCGCTGGTGGCGAAGTTGGCGCCGGCCGCCCACAAGGGGACCGCCATGGGGGTGTATGCCAGTTCCCAGTTTCTGGGTATTTTTACCGGTGGCCTGGTTGGCGGCTGGATGATGCAGCATTTTGGGCTCCAGAGTGTGTTTACATTTAATGCGGCGTTGGCCGGTTTGTGGTTGTTACTGGTCGTAAGCATGCGTAAGCCGCAGTATTTGAGTAGTCAGTTGTTGAATGTCGGTTTGCTGGATGAAACCGCGGCCCGGCAACTGGCATTGAAATTGAGTCGAATCACCGGTGTAGCGGAAGCGACAGTGATCGCAGAAGACGGTATCGCATATCTGAAGGTGGATAAACATCACCTGGATCACGACGCGTTGCACGCCTTCTCGGTGACCGAAAGTGCCGCCTGATATTACAAGTGGAACAAGTACCTAACGATAGGGGAGAGAGAGTATGGCAAGGGGTATAAACAAAGTCATTCTGATTGGTAATCTTGGTCGGGACCCGGAAGTCCGTTATTCACCTAATGGAGGCGCTATCGCCAATATTACCCTTGCTACCAGCGAATCCTGGAAAGACAAGAATACCGGTGAACAGGTTGAAAAAACCGAATGGCATCGGGTTGTCTTCTTTCGACGTCTGGCAGAGATTGCCGGTGAATACCTGAAGAAAGGTTCCAAGGTCTACATTGAAGGCAAGTTACAGACCCGTAAATGGCAAGACAAAGATGGTAACGATCGCTACACCACCGAAATCGTCGCCAACGAAATGCAGATGCTGGATTCTCGAGGTGGTAGCAGCAGTTATAACCAGGATGAACCTGCCATGGCCTCATCTCAACCAGAACCTGCGCCGGCTGGTGACTTTGATGATGATATTCCATTCTGATCTGCTAGCTTGCACAGGTAGTGTTATCGGGAAGGCCGGGTATTTACCCGGCCTTTTTTCTTTAATAAGTCTTGATAAAGGTCAGCGTCATTACGATATAACGTCATATATAGTCATAATCATTGAAGCAAGTACGGAGATTCTGCAGGAGAGGATTATGGTTGAACATCATGAACGCCTGATGTTAGTTGTTGGCGTATATACCAGTCAGGCGCGGGCCCAGCAGTTAGTAGAGAAACTGATCGAACAGGACTACCCCATGGATCGTATTTCATTGTTAAGTCGGGCCGGTGGCGCGGGTGATGACATGCTGGGCATTACCTATCATGACACCGCCGAACGCATGAAAGTCTGGGGTAAGCACGGCGCTTTCTGGGGTGCCGTATGGGGTTTATTAGCCAGTGCTTCGGGTATGTTTGTCCTGCCCGGCCTGGGGCCACTGCTGGTTGCCGGGCCGATTGTCGAAGCCTTTAGCGCAGCGTTAGCCGGCGCTGCCGTGGCCGGTGGAACGATGGCGGGTGCCGCTGCCGTCTCGCATCTTGCCTCCGCTTTACACCGCATTGGTATACCTGAAGAGGAACTCGAGCAGATCGAGACTGCAATAGAGGACGGGCAGTATGTGGTCATTTTGCACAGTGCGCCGGATGAGGCTGATGAATTGTCGCACACGCTTGCCTGGGCCGGAGCCGAATCGGTACATCAATTACCGGTCAAGCATTGAATTTCAATGCGTGGGGACAGGGTGCGTGCTGGCGTGGCCGCACTAAACGCCGCCCATCAATCACGTTATACTCTATTGTATGGCTGATGATAATCATAATTTACCCGCGATGGACATGGTGTTAACGGGGTTTGACCTGTTACACGAAGGTAGCCTGTGGCCCTCTGATGAATACGATGATCAAGTTCGGCAATTGCGGCGTAATATCGGTACCGCAATTTATATTGTCGAGATCAAGGTTACAGAGATCAATCTTGCGGTAACCATGCAGGGTAAGCCGGTTACCTTGCTGGATGTTTTGTCCTTTCCGGCACCGGATCCGGCAAAGCGGCTATATCCCCACATGCTGTTACTGAATGACGGGCGGGGGTTGAATCTGGGACGGGTAGCGCGAGTTACCATGGGACGTCCGTTCGATCCCCTACCGGAAGAAGTTCTATTTCAGGAACATCAATTACTAAAGAACCTGTTGTTTCATGAACGCAGACTATCTGATGAAACAGTATCACGGGTATCGAAACTACAGTTAGCCCGTTTGCTGGGAGGGCGTGTTAAGCTGATTGCAGAGGAATAGGCCGTCAATTTGCAGAAGCCCGTTATCCTTGTTCCGTTCAGATCGTGATTCCCTGACTATAACTTGTAGTGTGTAGATCCTGCCTGTGCGATCTCTGCTCAGTCTGATTGTCATATTTTGGTTCAGGCTATTAGAATATGTCACCATTTGGTGCAATGACATAGCGAACATTATCGGCTAACGCAACTTAAGTGTATGAATTATCTAAGCTCAGAATATTGGCATCCTTCTTGCTCCGGAAATCACGACGTGTGCTTTAATCTATCACTGGACTAAATAGCAATGAAGCTTAAGGTAATGGTGATTGATGAAAGCGCAGGCCGTGCAGCTTTACTGGAACGTGCGCTTACAGATGCGGGCTATGAAATCATTGCCCGGATCGAGCATGGCGTAAATCTGCTCGAGCGTGTCAATGAAGTTAAACCCGATGTCATAATTATCGATATGGAAATGCCGGATCGGGACACGCTGGAACAGCTTTATACCATACATAAGGATCAACCGCGCCCAATCGTCATGTTTGCTGATAACAGTGAAAGTGATGTTATCGAGGCGGCGGTAAAAGCCGGGGTGAGTGCCTATGTGGTTGATGGGCTTAATCCGGCTCGGGTCAAACCCATCATGGACGTGGCCATTGCCCGCTTCAGGGAATTCCAGGCACTGCGCGAGGAACTTGAGCAGACCAAGAGTACACTTGCTGAACGTAAAGTGATTGATAAAGCCAAAGGCATCATCATGAAACAACGAGGCGTGGATGAAGCCGAAGCTTACAAGTCATTGCGAAAGATGGCGATGGATAATAACAAGCGAATCTCAGATATCGCAAAAGATGTTATCGCTGTCGCGGAACTGCTCGGATCCTGAAGCGAACTGAAAATTTAATATCATATTTCTGTCACCAAAGAAGGTGACAGGTCAAGACAGTCACCGTGCTGTCGATGGACAACGGCGTCCGGCACCAACAAATGTTGGTGGCGGGCGTTTTTTTTTGGGGTTCTTATGCAGGCAGTTGTTGAACAGATTTTCGAGACAACCGGCGCGCAGCACCAGGCCGCGCCGATTGTTGTAGTTGGAACCGGACCGGTCGGGATCCGTGTAGTACAGGCATTGCTCCGCCGCAATCCG
The DNA here is from genome assembly GCA_040235565.1 of Thiohalomonadales bacterium. GTDB lineage: Bacteria > Pseudomonadota > Gammaproteobacteria > UBA6429 > Thiohalophilaceae > JAHEIJ01. Next base: position 12,857 of record JBECLA010000059.1, read on the forward strand.
GATGCGGCGGTGGTGATATACGGTGATGAACCCTGGGAACCCTATAATCGCGTGCGGCTAACACTGTTATTGTCTGGTGAAATCAAGCAAGAAAACATCAGTAATAAACCGGTAATTCCTGCTACCGCGAGGGTTGTGCAGCACCATAATTGTGCGGTGCTCGCCATCGACAGGGATGAACGCCGTATCATTGATGTTACAGGACGACATCAAGCCTATTCAACTTTGATTCTGGCGACGGGCTCCCGCCCGCATATTCCGGAAATTCCCGGTACGCATCTGGCAGGGGTGTTTACCTTTCGAAACATGTCCGACGCACAACAGTTACAGGCCAGGCGTATCCGGAGTCGCCAGGTCGTGGTGATCGGTGGTGGATTATTAGGACTCGAAGCGGCGCGTGCTATGCAGCGCCAGCATACTGATGTTGTAGTCATCGAGCACACCCGTCATTTACTGAATCGACAGTTGGATGAAGAAAGTTCCGAATTGTTGCGAGAGCACATCATGGGGCTGGGAGTGCGTGTACTTCTCAGGGAGAGCGTAAAGGAGATCATGGGAGGTTATCAGGTCAAAGGAGTACGTCTGAGAAGTGACAAGGTTATCGAATGCGATACGGTCATCATTTCGACCGGCATAAAGCCAAATATTGACCTGGCGAGAGATGCGCAGCTTAGTGTCGGACGAGGTATTCGTGTCAATGATCACATGCAGACCACTGATCCATGCATTTATGCAGTGGGTGAATGTGCTGAACATCGCGACCATGTTTATGGCCTGGTCGCACCGGGTATAGAACAGGCAGAAGTCGCTGCGCATTGTATTTTTAACGGACGGTCTCGATATAACGGCTCAATTGCCGCCACGAAACAGAAAGTTGTCAACATGTCAATTTTCAGTATGGGGCTGGTAAACAAAGAGGATTCTTCACGGGATTTGCAGGAAGTCATATACAAGGGGAGTGAGCAAGGTATTTATCGCAAGCTGATGTTACATCGAGGTCGTCTTATGGGTGCGATTGCAACGGGTGTCTGGGATGAACAGACACGGATACAGGAAGTCATCAGCAAACAAGGCCGAATCTGGCCGTGGCAATTAAATCGCTTTCGTCGTCTGGGGTTGCTTTGGCCAGAAGTGGAGGATAAATCAGTAGCTGGATGGCCGGCTGGCGCAACAGTGTGTAATTGTACCGGCGTAACGCGTGGTGAACTCAGTCAAGCGATACAAAATGGCAGTACGACACTGGCCGCGGTGAAAGCCTGTACCTCGGCGTCGACAGTATGTGGAAGCTGTGAACCCCTGTTGACGGAAATGTTGGGCAATCAGGCAAGTCGGCAAGCGGTGTTCGCGGGTAAAACACTCCTCGGACTATCAAGCGGTTTTCTTTTCATCATGCTGGCAGCAATCCTGTCTGGCCCCATTCCCTATGCGTCATCAGTTGATGTCATCATCCCCTGGGACAACTTATGGCGCAATGGACTATTCAAGCAGATTAGTGGGTTTACGCTGCTTGGGTTATCGCTAAT
>JBECLA010000062.1:0-66420 GCA_040235565.1 Thiohalomonadales bacterium
CTGCCAACAGAAGCGATGACTTCAATGCCACGGCTGGTCAGCAGGCCTTCCAGACCGACGCGAAACAAGGTGTGATCATCAATTAATATGACGCGCAAACTCATGGCAATACATTGGCTTCCGGCAATTTAACTTTTATTCCTGAAGTAGCTGGTTCCGGGTACCGGAAACGCAACAGGATGCGGGTGCCTTCGCCGGGTTCACTCTCGATACGTACCGTGCCACCGATGCGTTTGGCGCGTTCTTGCATAATGCTCAGGCCGAGATGATCCTCGGAAGTACGATCGGACTCGGGTTGCACCGTCATCCCGATACCGTCATCTTCAATCAGGATGCGGCAGTCACCATGAACGTCACTGCGCATGATGACACGCACGGCGTGGGCCTGACTGTGCTTGCGAATGTTATTGAGTGCTTCCTGGATGATACGGAGTGCCTGAACCTCAATGCTGGGCGGAAGTTGCAGGACATTCCATTCCTTTTGCAGGAAAATCGAGATGTCGGACTGATTACGAAAGCGTTCAACCAGGTGTTCCACCGCCGGAACCAGACCATGTTTGCCGATCGGCGCACGGAAGTGGGTGATCAACTCACGCAGTTCTGAATAGGCTTCGTCCAGATTATTTTCAATTTTTTCCAACTCATACCAGATGGCCGGTTCCTGGCCCTGGCGTAAAGTCTCATCCAGGACCCGGACCTGAAAGCGCAGACTGGCCAGTGTCTGTGCCAGGGAGTCATGTAATTCATGCGCCAGCCTGGTGCGTTCTTCCATAATGGAAAGTCGGTTGGCTTCGTCATCAGAGCGGGCCTTGTCAATCGCCATACCCAGATGACGTCCGATACTGGTGAGGAGACCGACAATGTCTTCCTGATCCGCAAAATCGTTGTTATCCACGAACAGGTTATACACACCCAGTGTCTTGTCACGATATTGCAGGGGAACCGCGATCATGCCGATGTTATCGTCATTGAAGAACGACCGACCGATGATTTTGTCACACTGACTGATATTTTTCTGAAACAGGACGGTGCCTTCGCGATACGCGCTGCCGCATAAGCAACTGTCAGACGGGATCAGTTCTTCCCGCTTCATCAGATCCTCATCCAGGCCGATACTGGACACCAGCCGCATCTGGTTATCATCAGTGACCAGTCGGACCACAGCGGCACGGGCATTGACCACATCCTTGAGGGTGTGCAGAAAGCGGGTCAGCAAATCATCCAGGTCGCGTGACACGTTAATACTGGCGGCCACATCGTAGACAATTTCCAGGGAATGGGTTTTGCGTTCGATATGCTGGGTTTGTTTGCGGACCTGACTCTGCATATCTTGCGACAGGGTCTGCAGGGTATCGCTCAGTGCATTGATGTCATTTACCAGGGCATCGAAATCCTTCGTTCCGATGCGTGACAAGCGTGCTTCAAGGTTGCCTTCCCGTATGCTTTGCGCCCAGTTGCGCAAGGTGGTCAGCGGTTGTAACAGGTTACTCTGGATCTGAAGCATCAGACGGGCGAGCAGGAGCAGGCCGATGATTCCCGGAATACCCAGTAAGAGGTAAACGAGTAGACCGGCCTCGGTGGTGCTCAAATACCAGAAGGTCGCAATGCCGGTGATCAGAAAAATCCCGCCGATGGCGAATACGGTACTACACAGGCGGCTGCGCCAGACCCCACCCTGGTACTGGCGGAACAGGGTGGATATCAGCCCGGCTTTGGTCCGCTGTGTACCCGCTGTCGAAGACATGATTTTCTGGTCACGCTTTGGGGTGATGGATGGGGCGTCAGTTCTGTGCATACCTGGTCGAGAACCTGTAACCTTGATTTATTGACAGATACCGAATAGTACCGCAAAAGCAACCGGCATACTGAATGAAATTGGGGTTACCCCAACTCAGAAATGGTGTTCGGAACCGCCTTCCTGTTCATTCGGTGGGACATAATTGGGGTCGTTCGGATTCATGAAAATGAAATTGAATTCTCCCGCTTCCAGTTCCACATAATCCAGCGTGGTGCCTTTGAGTAACTCATAACTGGCCGGGGCAATCACTATCTTGATGCCTTCCGAATCACAACTCAAATCTTCATCGGATTCGGCATCGGCGAATCCCATCGCATATTGCAGGCTGCCATCATTGTCGAGACGGGCAGCCACACGCAGCGGCATGCCTTCCATTTGGCCCTGTTTGGCAGAAGTACGGATTTGGTCGGCGGCGGCGGGGGTCACATTGAACATGAATACACTCCAGATTGCTTACTGTTAGTCAATAACCTAGTAAAAATGTCAATTATAACCATTTTTTGACTTACAGGCACGGACAAAAGCGATAAACCGTGCGGCCCAGTGATGACGGGAGGTGTCCCGCAGGTGGGCGTACGAAGCCAGCAGGTTCCTGTAGATCAAGCCGTCGTGCTGGCCATCAATGCCCGTGCCGCGGCGGACATGGTAGGCAAATTGCTGATTTGCGGGCAAATTCTCCAGTACCGAGTAGTGGAATTCATGCCCGGGCAGCAGGCTATCACTTGCGGCGAAGCCGTCCGGCCAGGGATGGGCCGGGGTTTCCTGTAACTGGATGTAACCACGTCCCATCGGGCGCGGGTGCATGCTGATGTCCCCGGGGATCACCCCGACCATTTCACAGGACTGCTCCTGCCAGCTCAGGCGTCGGGCAAGGTACATGAGGCCGCCGCATTCGGCATAGGTGGGCAGACCCTTGTCGATGGCGGCCTTGATGGCGCGCCGGAGTGGCTGATTCGCCTCTAACTGGGCCATGTGGGTTTCGGGAAAGCCGCCGCCGATGAACAGGCCATCACAGTCAGGCAAACTGGTGTCTTCGAGGGCATTAAACGGTACCAGTTCCGCGCCGGCCGTTTGCAGGGCGTCCAGATCATCGGGGTAGTAAAAGCCGAAGGCGGCATCCCGGGCAATCGCGACGCGCACATCGGGCGCATGGCGTTGGTGTTGCAGACGGAAATGGGTTTCCGGCATGGTGGGACTGGCGGCGGCAATCTCGTGCAGCCGTTCCAGATCCACCTGCTGGGCGATCAGCTGGCCGATATGAGCAATACGTTGCTCGGCACCACGGCTTTCGTTGCTGGGCACCAGACCCAGGTGACGCTCGACGATGGCCATGGATTTATCGTGGTAAACCGCACCAATCACGGGGACCTCGGTGTAGTGTTCCAGTACCGCGCGCAGTTTGCTTTCGTGTCGCTGGCCCCGGATCTGGTTGAGAATCACGCCGGCAATGTGCAGTTCGGGATCAAATGCCTGATAGCCCAGCACCAGCGGGGCAATGCCGCGCGTCATGCCCTGCACATCGATGACCAGTACCACCGGCGTATGAGTGAGTCGTGCCAGGGCGGCATTGCTGTTGCTGCCATCAATATCGAGCCCGTCGTACAGGCCCTTGTTACCTTCGATCAGGGATATATCGGCTGTGGCGGAGTAGTGGTGCACAGTGGCCAGGATCTCGTCCCGCTGCATGGTGTAGAAATCGAGGTTATAACAGGCGCGATTGGCGGCCCGCCCCAGCCACATGGGGTCAATATAATCCGGACCTTTTTTATAGGGCTGAACAATATGCCCTTGATCAGAGAGCGCCTTGCACAGGCCGATACTGAGAGTGGTTTTACCGGAGGATTTGTGTGCTGCGGAGATCAGCAGACGCTTCATGGGAGAAACTGAGGAAGGGATGTCATCGACAGAGCCCTTCTCGCTATATCGTTAAGCTTGGTTAGTGGTCTGAAACCGCTGCCTTCTCACTCAGGCACGATGCGGATCAACGTCTTCATCCGCCAGGCTGTTCGGCAGAAAGCCGAGTACTTTCACTGCCAGGGCGACGATGATCAGCGCAATGGCGATGCCGCCCACACCCAGCACCACTTCGGGCAGACTTGGAGCATAACTGTTGACGATGCCATCGGAGAAGCTGCTGGAGACTTCCTTACCCGGGAACAGGACCAGCGGATAGGCCTGTCCGCCGATGATAATGACATACATCTGGATCAGGCCACCGATGATCACCAGCAGGGCCCCCAGGCCAACGAGGGCACGGGATTTACCCCAGGTGGGGTGATAGAACAGCAGCAACGGGAGCAGACTGCCAACCAGCACCTGACCGATCCAGAACAGTTGGGTATAGATGCCACCGTCACGTAAGAGGAAGGCTTCGATGCCATGATGTTCGGTCGCATACAGATTCGTCAGGTGATACACCATCACAAAGTACAGCACGCCGGCGACAAACACGCCCAGCAGATTTTTCAGCCGTCGAAACAGGGCATCGCCAAAAGGACGGTCGGTCCATTTATAGGCGGCCATGGTAACCAGCAGGAAAATTGCCAGACCAAATGAGAAGGACATGACGATGAACATCGGCGCCATCAGGGCCGCGTCATAGGCCTGGCGGGCAACCAGGAAGCCGAAGATGGAGCCGGTACCGGTGGTAAGTATCAGGCGCCAGAGAAAAGCGGCCATCCCCGCGGCATGGGTGTACTTGTTCATGCGGCGTTCCATCATAAACCACAGATAAACGGCCACGATAAGGAAAAAGCCGTTATACAGAATGATGTTCCAGGCAAAGATCGACTTGAAGTTATAGTAAGTCATCGCGACGATGAGGCGGTCCGGACGACCTAAATCCAGCACCAGCACCATCAAACCACCGGCGAGTAAGGCAAGTGACAGTAAGCCGGAAAGGCGGGCGAGGGGTTTGTAGGCGGTTTTATTGAAGACTGAAGAGATCGACGCCACGTTAAGGGCACCGGACGCCGCCACGATCAAAAAGACGGCGAAGACATGCGGGGTGCCCCAGACGATCTGGTTATTCATCCCGGTCACATAATGGCCATGGTGTTCCATGTAATAGGTTGCCCCAAGCGCCGCCAGAATAAAGGCGCCAAGAATACCCAACAATGCTATGTAACCGCCGCTACGGCCCTCAATTGCGCTGAATGCTATCTTTTTCATTTTGTGGACAACTCGCTTTGGATATTAAAGACCCTGATAACGCACACCGGTGTTCAGACCCAGATCGGCACGGATTTCTTCGCCGCCATTTTTTGCCAGTTCCCTGGAAATATCACTTTCAGGATCATTCAGATCACCGAAGAACATGGCGTTGTGGTTTTCAGCGTTACAGGCTTCAACACAGGCCGGCGTACCGCCGTTGTCGACACGCTGAACACACAGGGTGCAGCTTTCAACGGTACCTTTACCGCGAGGCGCATTGACATTCTGGTCGGTCAGATCTTCATGGACGAAGGAACGGGCCTTGTAGGGGCAGGCCATCATACAGTAACGGCAGCCAATGCAGATGTGCTTGTCAACCAGCACAATGCCATCGACACGTTTCATTGATGCGCCGGTCGGGCAGACGTCGACACACGGCGGAATTTCACAATGCTGGCACATCAGCGGGAGGGTCTGGACATGGCCTGTCGCCTTGTCGGTCAGTTTGACCTTGCGAATCCACTGCGCGCGTTGATTGGGGGCGGAGTGAGGTTCACTTTCCGGGCCCCAGCCATATTCGTTTTCACAGGCGGTGACACAGGCATCACAGCCATCAGCACACTTGGTGGTGTTGATCAGGATGCCCCAGCGGACCTTGTCAGTGACCGCCATGGCGGCCGGTTTTGCCTGGGCGACCTGATACAGGACCACCCCGGGGGCAACGGCCATACCGGTCGCCGCCGCAACCTTGCCAAAGAAGGAGCGGCGTGCCTGGTTAATTAACGTATCGTTGTTTGCCATTATTCCGCACCTCCTGCTGGCAGGGGCTTGTCAGTTTCCTGTGCCAATGATGAATGCTGATTAAAGACAACATCATTGGGATGCGGGCTGCTTTTGCCGGTTAAGGCCTTGCCGGGGGTCGCGGCTTCCGGCGTGTCACGATGACAGCCAAAGCAGTCGATATTGACCGCGGCATACGTATGACAGGTGCTGCAGAAGTGGTTGTCATCACCATAGCGGGCATAACTGCCATTTTCATTCGGCACAACATGACAATTGATGCATTCCGCCAGACTGTACTTGCTGGTGCGGATCCCCTGGCGCATGGTGTCATCACGCTGATGCAGGATGAACTTCATATGGTTTTTGCGCATCTCCGTTACCGGTTCAACACAGCCAAATTCCTCGTTGGCCTTGGCTTTCGCCTTGGGTAACACCGGAGAGGGAACATCACCTGCATAGAGGGGCAGGGCCAGGAACAGCCCCGCCGCCACCATGACTAACTTCTGACTGACTTGTCTGAGTGACACTTTCATTATCCTCTTGCTTAATCACCCATGGCCATATCGATGTAACCGGTCGGGCAGACATCGGCGCAGATATGGCAGCCAATACATTTTGCATAGTCAGTTGCCACGTAACGACCCATGGTCGCTTCCTTCTTCGGCACACGGTAAACCGCATCCTGAGGACAGAAGATCACACAGTTATCACACTCGAAGCACATGCCACAACTCATGCAACGATCCGCTTCCGCAACCGCTTCTTCTTCCGACAGGCCTTTCATACGTTCCTGGAAGTGACCCAGTACTTCATCCGCAGAGGGCACATCTTCCTGGCGCTTGTGACGCGGGGTAAAGCCGAAGTGACCCAGGAACAGCATGTCAGCCGAGATGATTTCGTTTTTGGAGCGATCTTCGTAGTTATGGACCGCGAATTTCTCATCTGAAGTGCCCCAGGCACTGCTGTGATCGTACTCAGCCGGATCCAGCCCCGTTTCATGCAATTTCTGCAGCAGATTGAAATGGTGCTTGTCGACCTTGGGACGCTTGCCCATATCTTCATGCTTCAGATAGTGGTCGATGCTGTCAACCGCAATCGAAGCCTGGCCGATAGCAGTGGTCAGCAGGTGAGGACGCACGATGTCACCGGCAACGAAATGACCGGGCTTGCCCGGAACCTGATAGTGCTGATCCGCATCAATCAGACCACGTTCGTTACCGATGTCTTCGAAGCCGTCCAGCTTGCCGCCCTGGCCGATGGCCGAGACCAGCAGGTCGAGTTCGATATCGTATTCAGAACCTTCGATCGGGGTCTTGCCGTCGTCTTCCAGCTTCTGGACCCGCAGCGCCTTGGCACGACCCTTGTCATCCACAATGACTTCAACCGGGGTAATACAACCCACGATTTCAACCCCCTCACGCAGGGCATCTTCGCGTTCGTGTTCGGCCGCCGGCATCTTGTCAATCGGTGAACGGCTCAACAGCATGACTTCCGCTCCCTGACGTACAGCGGAAGAGGCCACGTCATGCGCGGTATGACCAAGGACGATGTTTTCTGGGCGGTCCTTGTCAGCAATGTTCTCGATACGCCCCAGACGACGGGCAACGGAGGCGACGTCGATAGAAGTATCACCACCACCAACAACCACAACCTTTTCGGTAACCAGTTTCAAGCGACCATCGTTAAAGGCTTCCAGGAAGTCGACTCCGGTCAGGACATTCGGGGCTTTGTCGGCACCCGGAATCGGCAATTGCCGACCGGCCTGGGCACCCACGGCCCACAGAATCGCGTCGTAGTCCTTTTCCAGTTGCTTAACGGTAATGTCTTTTCCAATCCAGGTGTTGAGCTTGATTTCGACACCCATTTCCACGATACGGTTGATTTCGCCATCCAGAACGTCACGTGGCGTACGATAACCCGGAATACCGTATTTCATCATGCCGCCTAGCGTTTCGTGGTTGTCGAACAGAGTGACAGCATGACCCTTGCGGCGCAGTTGGTAGGCACCGGCCAGACCCGCCGGGCCACCACCGATGACAGCGATTTTCTTGCCGGTATCCTGACCGGCTGCAAACTTGAAGCCGGCTTCGAGGGCGCTGTCTCCAATAAACTGTTCTACCGAGTTGATGCCGACGTGGTCTTCCACTTCGTTACGGTTACAACCGTCTTCACACGGCGCCGGGCAGACACGACCCATCACTGACGGGAAGGGGTTGGCATCGGTGGAACGACGGAAGGCGTATTCCTGCATCGTCATGCCTTCAGCCGGTTTTTCGATACCGCGCACGATGTCGAGCCAGCCGCGAATATCTTCCCCGGAAGGGCAGCTACCCTGGCAAGGCGGAGTCCGGTGGACATACGTCGGGCACTTGTGGGACGTATCTTCGTTGAAGATTTTAGCCGTCATTGAATCCCATTCGTAGTCACCGTCTTCAAACCGACGGAACGTTAATTTTTCGTTTTTCATATCATCGCGGGAAGTAGCCATGCCATTACTCCTGTCTAATCGATTCGGTTGTTACCGGACTCGTAAAATTCAATAGGTTATTCGGCGTCATTGTCATCATCGTCGTCATCCGATGGCGCATCACTTAAAATGATGGCTTCGCTGACGAGTTGATGCACACTGACAATATCGGTCATGCCATAGCCGTAGTAGGGCATGACCTTGGCGAATTGGGTCTTGCAGATCGCGCAGATCGCGGCGAGATTGGTGACACCGTGATCCTCGACGACGGTTTTATAGGCCTGCATGCGCGGCATTGCCCCTTTTACACGCAGCTCCATCAGGTCGTCAGTCAACAGACCACCGCCACCACCACAACAGTAAGTGGCTTCACCGATGGTATCTTCAGGCATATCGTAAAAATTGTTACAGGTTGCCTTGATGATCTCGCGCGGAATCGTGAACTGCCCACCCGGTTTATCTCCCATACGGGTCGCACGTGCGACGTTACAGGAATCGTGGTAGGTCAGTGTCATATGATCGTTTTCTGACTTGTCGAACTTGAGCTTGCCTTCCTGAATCAGGTCATAGGTGAATTCACAGATATGCTGTGGCACCGGATAATTCGGATCCAGGAAATCCCAGGGACCGGCGTAGGTGTTCAGGAATGCATAGGCAACACGCCAGGCGTGACCGCATTCGCCAAAAATAATCCGCTTCACACCGAGTTCCTGCGCCGCTTTACGGATCCGGCGGGAAATACGCCGCATGTTTTCATAACTGCCGATAAACATGCCGAAGTTGGCCGCTTCGGAGGCATAGGAGCTCAGGGTCCAGCTGATACCGGCTTCATGGAATACCTTGGCGTAGCCGATGAGTCCATCCACATGGGGTTCGGCAAAGAAGTCGGCGGAAGGGGTGACCAGCAGGATTTCCGCGCCTTTGACATCCAGCGGGAACTTGACCGAAACACCGATATCTTCTTCAACTTCCTCTTCCAGACCTTCCAGGGTGTCCGCCAGGGCCGGTTCCGGCAGGCCCAGGTTATTCCCGATCTTGAAGACCTTGGCAATAATTTCGTTACAGTACTTCTGGCCCATGCCCACGGCGTCCATGATTTCACGTGCTGCCATGGAGATTTCGGCCGTGTCGATGCCATAAGGGCAATAGACGGAACAACGGCGGCATTGGGAGCACTGATGGAAGTAGCTGTACCAGTCGTCCAGCACTTCCTTGGTCATGTCAACGGCACCCACCAGTTTGGGGAAGTATTTGCCGGCAAAGGTGTAGTAACGGCGATAGACCTGACGCAGCAGATCCTGACGGGCCACCGGCATGTTCTTCGGATCCGAGGTGCCGAGGTAATAGTGGCATTTATCCGTACAGGCGCCGCATTTCACGCAGGAGTCGAGAAAAACCTGCAATGAACGATACTTGCCTTTCAGTTCACCCAGCTTTTCAACCGCCACTTGTTCCCAGTTATCGACCAGTTCACCAGGGTAGCCCAGCGGTGCCTGAAACTCGGCCTTGGCCACAAAGGGCTTGCTATGCGCCATTGCCCCTTCTTTAACATGGGGAATAATGGGAATTTCTTTTAATTCTGGAGTTTCAAAATCAGCCACAGTTGTTTCCTCAAACGTAGTCGCGTTGAGTAATCAGGTTACTCTGCAGTCTCGGCATCAAGTTTGGCAGCCCACGGTGCGAGATGGCGCTTTTCACGCGGGTTATCGACCTGGTTGCGAGTCGGACTGAAGAACACACCCGGTGCATGCAGTAATTTACTGATCGGGAACACAATCATCAGCAGGGCGACAAGGCCAAGATGAATCAACAGGACCGGATCACCTGGCAGCGGTTGAATGCTGAAAGCCATCAGGCCCAGGAAAAACTGTTTCACCGCAACGATGTCGGTATGGGCGACATATTTCATCGCCAGTCCGCTCAGCCCGATACCCATTAACAGGGCCAGCATCAAGTGATCGGAAGGGGAGGTAATATAACGCACCCGGTCAACCAGCACGCGACGGGCCCATAGACCGGCCAGACCGGCGACCATGAAAAAGGCGGCATATTTACCGAAAGGTTGAATCAATTCAACCCAGAACCAGACAGGTTCGGTGAAATAACGCAGGTGGCGCAACAGCACCAGGAACAGGGCCAGGTGGAACATCCAGCCAAACAGCCAGATCCACTTGTTGGACTTGAATAAACTGGCGAACAGCACGACTTCTTGTGCCATACGCACGACCACACCGGATTTGGTCACAGGCGCCGGTGTAGTGGCAATCTTTAACGGGGCAGGCGTCTTTGCATACTGCCAGATTTTTCTGGCCAGTCCGACAATCAGTAATACGGTTGCCAGATAAAAAATAATCGCAAAAGTAACGGGCAGAGCCGACATGCTACTGTTCCCTCTACGTTGAAAGTGATTGGCTAACTATAGATAAGGAGGGGAATTTTCCCCTCCATCTATATGCTGCTTAAACGCAGCCAGTCGGCTTCGGCAGACCAGCGTACTTACAAGCCTGTTTGCCAGGACCATACGGGAACAGTTCGTACAGGTACTTGCTGTTACCTTTGTCCTTGCCCAGCTTCTTACCAATTGCTTTGGTCAGAACACGTACGGCAGGAGCGATCTGGTACTCTTCGTAGTACTCGCGCAGGAAGTTAATGACTTCCCAATGATTTTCAGTCAGTTCGGTACCGTCTTCCTTAGCCATAGCTTCAGCAACAGCCGGTTCCCAGTCGTTCAGGTTTGCCAGGTAACCTTCTTCATCGGTTTCCAGTACTTTACCACCTACATCAATACCCATGGTGCTTTCCTCTTCGTTAACTAACGTTGGATAATAAAAATTACAGCCAAGCGTTGACCTTGTCGTTGTTGACGGTCAGATCCACAAAGCCTTTGTAATCGACAACCTTGATGCCATCGATAATCTTGCTTTCATCTACGCCACGGGCCTTCATATCAGGTCCGAGCACATAGACGGTGACATCAGACATTGCCTTTTCAACCATTCCGGACGCCGTGCTGCTTTTCATGGCGCCATAAACGCCATCTTCCAGCAGCAATACGGAATGTCCCTTGCCCGCAAGACGCAAACACGTTTCGAGGGAATTACGATCAAAAGGCGATTTATTTACGGTGTGTAACGTCGACATTCACTATTCCCCTCTTAGAAACTAAATACCACGTCCTGGTTTTCAAGAATTTCAGCAAGTTCAGCAGCGGGAACGACATGGATTGAATCTTTCTCGGCCCAGTCGTCATCTTCGTCTTCATATTTCAGATCCATCAGATCATCGATAGTCAGACCGCGTGCTTCAAGTGATTCTTTCTCAACATAAATCTTGTTGACGTCATAATCACCCAGAGCGGAATACGTCGGTGAGAAGTTTTTTATGCCCAGCTCAGAGGTATCCTGACCTTTGGCAAGCTGATAAACCCCGTCATCAACAAAAGCGAGTGTCACATCCTGTTCGAAAGCGGCGCCAATCAGTACTACTTCCAGGGATTCCCAGGCATAGATCGTACCGTAAGGGGGCTTGCGGTTGACGTACATAAATTTCTTTATATCAGACATTGCAATTCCCCAGATTAATCGCCAAACACAACAAGACGGTCGGATTGAATACCAGCTTCAATCAGTTGTCCCAGGCCGGAAATACGGAAACCCGCGGCAATGTTGTTGCCATCCTTACCGTTTCTTTCCTGCTCGCCTTCATCAACAATCCCGCGACGTTGAGCAGCGGCAACACAAACCACCAGGTCCATGCTGTGCTTTTCTGCCAGTTCCGACCAGGCATTGACGAGGTTAATGTCGTCTTGCGGTGGAGTGGTGTAGCGGGTGCCGTTGTTAACACCGTCATGATAGAAAAAGACTCGGAAGATCTCATGACCCGCTTCCACGGCGGCCCTGACAAAGTTCAGGGCCGACACGGATGCTTCATGGTTATAAGGACCTTCGTTTACTTGTATAGCAAACTTCATTGATAAACGTCCCTTAAACTTAGAAGCGGATATGAGTTGAAGCGTTCAAGCTGTTACGCGCACCACGCCAGTTGTCGATGTGGTACTTGGTGAACGGCAGGCCAGTGACTTCGAAGAAACGCGGCCAACCGATACGATCGATCCAGTCGTTGATACGTTCCCAATCTTTCGCACCTTCTTTGTAAGCCTTGAGGATCTGCTTGACGATAGCAGTGGCTTCAGGCCAACGCGGCGGGTTGTTTGGTACACCGGCAGCAACCAGACGCTGGAAGGTCGGTTTGCTACGTGCATTGGAGTGGTTACCACCAACCCAGATAGCCAGTTTGGAATGTTCCGGATCGTTGATCTGCATCGGCGGGCAGGGCGGGAAGCAAGCGCCACAGCAGATACATTTCTTTTCATCCACTTCCAGAGACGGCTTGCCGTTAACCATGGCCGGGCGAATAGCCGCAACCGGGCAACGGGCTACAACAGAAGGACGTTCGCAGACATTACCCACCAGATCGTGTGCAATCTTCGGTGGCTTGGTGTGCTGCACGTTGATCGCGATATCACCCTGGCCACCACAGTTGATCTGGCAGCAGGAAGTGGTGATATGCACGCGGTTGGGCATGTTGCAGTTTTTGAAATCATCGATGAGTTCGTCCATCATCGCCTTGACCACACCAGAGGCGTCGGTGCCAGGGATGTCACAGTGCAACCAACCCTGGGTGTGCGAGATCATCGCGACAGAGTTTGCAGTACCACCAACAATAAAGCCGGCTTCAGTCAAGGCATCAATGATCGGCTGAACCTTGGCTTCATCGGATACCATGTATTCGATGTTGCTGCGAATGGTGAAACGCACATAACCGTCAGCGTATTTGTCACCAATTTCAGTCAGCTTGCGCAGCGAGAACACATCCAGAATGCGCTGGGTGCCGGCCTTAACAGTCCAGATTTCATCACCACTATGGGCAACGTGACGCAGCACACCCGGACGTGGATGTTCATGAAACTTCCACTGGCCGAAGTTTTTGCGCATTACCGGATGCATGTACTGGAAGCCGTCAGGACAACCCGATTCGATTGGCGAACGCATGTCTTCAAGTGCCATATTTTTCTCCTGATTCGTATCTAATTACTTCGTATTTCGAAACAACCTGACGGTTTTTAACCAGCAGCCTGTTCAGCTTTACGCTGGAACCATTTTTCAGCTTCTTCATCCCAACCATCCATCCGGATGTAAGAACTCTGACGCGGCTGGCTAACCATATTCGGATCAACCTCGACCCCGATACCTTCCAGGAAGTTAACCAGACCGATACGTTCGATCATTTCACCGGTACGCTCATGTTCCAGGGCGTTTTCAGCGAAGAAATCGATGGTGTCGGAAGCCAGTTCAACCAGGCTTTCATAATCTTCTTCGGTTTCCAGTTTCTTGAAAGGCACAATTACAGTACCCATCAGGTCACCGATCTTCAGGGTACGCTTACCACCGATCAGAATAGTTACACCCTTGTCATCCCCCGGAGACAGCGCCTTGTTCATGACATTGAGGCAGTGCATGCAACGTACACACTCGTGGTTATCGACAGTGAGGGTATCGTCGTCATTCAGGTTCATGCAGTTGGTGGGGCAACGGCTGGTGACATTGTCGAGCACGTACTGGCGACCTTTGGCTTTTACGAAGGCCTTGACTTCATCCTGGTCGATCTTCATGTCATCGCGCCAGGTACCGATTACGGCAAAGTCAGAACGTTCAATGGAGTTCTGGCAGTCATTCGGGCAACCGGAAACCTTGAACTTGAACTTGTAGGGCAGAGCCGGGCGGTGAACATCGTCAACGAATTCGTTCACCAGGTGACGCTGAATAGCGTGTTCATTCGCACAGGACTGTTCACAACGAGCCGCGCCAACGCAAGACATGGCGGTACGTACACAAGGACCGGCACCACCCAGATCCCAACCGTAATCGTTGATTTCGTCAAAGAAGTGCTGGGTGTTTTCGGTCGTGGTACCGATGAACATGATGTTACCGGTTTGACCGTGGAAAGTGACCAGACCAGAACCCCATTTTTCCCAACTGTCCGCCAGTTGATTCAGCATATCCGTGGTGTAGTAGTTGCCTGCCGGTGGCTGTACTCGAAGGGTGTGAAATTCCTTGGATTCCGGGAACGCACTGGCAACTTCGGAGAAACGCGGAATGATGCCGCCGCCGTAACCGAAGACAGAAACAGTACCACCTTTCCAGTAACCCTTACGGGTTTCATAAGAATGTTCGAGCTGACCCAGCAGCGAACCCACCGTTTCATTGATTCGTTCACTGGGATGCTCGTCACGTAGACGCTTGAAACCGGAAATAAAACTTGGCCAGGGGCCTTTTTCCAGTTCATCCAGCATCGGAGTGTCGTAAATCTTTTTAGCCATGGCATTCTCCTTAAGGGGTTACCCGGTTTAAGCCGTGAGTAAAGTAAAAACACAATCTTAGCCCCCGTATTGACGGGATGCTAGCTACATCTCAAGTTGTTGCGCAGTCTAGGTCTACCGGCGTAAAACGCCTACCTCACTGATGGGGTGAATCCATCTCCCCCGCTTATCCCCAATGGGATATGTGCACCTGTCAGAATTTTTCGTCTGTTTCTGGGACAGAATGCACATGATAAATAAGGTAATACGAACTTCTCAGGCAATAACAAAAACTTATGCCTCTATCACCAGCTGGGTATTCAGTCCGCATTCGCTCCGTGGTTAAATCCCCACCACGCTGCGTGCAAGACGATGTAGTCTGTGTGGTGAACCGTTACGATCTTGAAAAGATCAAAACAAACCACATTTAAGCAAACGAGTTATATTGCTTTGTGAAATCCGAGTTAAATACTCAGAAATACCCTGCAAAGTGTGCGCGTATTCTACTCATGACGACAACGAATGCAACCATTTGTGAAGACACAATCCAAGTATGATGCGCTCCCGGTGCAGGGGCCGTTTAGCCTGACGGACGACGCGGCCTATCAGCAATGGCGTCAGGCCAAGCTGGCGGACTATCCCCGCTCGGCGGAGGAGCTGCTGGTGATGATCGAGGATGGCAGGCAACTGTCAGCTTCAGAATACCAGGCGCTCCTGGCACGCTTGCGCAAGACCAATTTCGTCATCTATCAGTTTGCCAATTCGGCACCGGTAGCTAAAACCGTCATCCATGCTCTGGGACGCCAGTTTGGTCTGACACATCTGGATGATAATCTCTGTGCGGATGATGACAGCATTACCTCGCTGCAGGTTATACCCGAGGGCCGCAAGCAAGGTTACATCCCTTACAGCAACCTGCGCATCAGCTGGCATACCGATGGTTATTACAACGATGCGGCGCATCGGATTCGGGCCATGCTGTTACATTGTGTGAGTGATGCCGCAAAGGGTGGAGAAAACCTGCTGCTGGATCATGAAATTTGTTACATCCATCTCCGGGATACCAATCCGGACTATATCCAGGCCCTGATGCAACCCGATGCCATGGCCATTCCACCCAATGTGGAACAGGGGCAGGAAATCCGTGCAGCCATGAGCGGACCGGTATTCTCGGTGGATCCCGTGTCGCAACAGCTCCACCTGCGGTACACCGCGCGGACGCGCAGTATCCAGTGGCATGATGATCCTCTCACCCGGGAAGCGAGCCAGTGCATCACGGATTATCTGGCCAGTGATGCGCCCTATATTTTCCGGCATCGGCTGACCCCGGGACAGGGGGTACTTTGTAACAATATTCTGCATGCCCGTACTGCCTTTGAGGATGATGCTGAAGGCGGCAAAACCCGCTTGCTGTACCGGGCACGCTATTACGATCGCATTGCCGACACCTGAGAAAACCACCCGGAAAAATCAAAATTGAGGTAAACCGTCAATGCTTTGGTTGAGTGAATTATTATTGCAACGCCATGATCTGGAGTCCTTTGAGCAACTGAGCCAGGCCGTGGCGGAAAAGGCACGTGAAGGTGAAATGTTTCTCCGGATGGATGTGAAACCTCCCTTTACCGATACACCGGAAAACTGGGAGGAAAAGCTGGAGGCCAGTTTTACCTCGGCCGGACGCTAGGCAACGAGTATTAGGTGAATTAAAGATGTACTGGACAGAAGATACCGACGAGAAGAAAGAAGTCGTCGTGCCGGACAATGTGCTGGATGTGGTTTACAACATCAGTTGTAAATGTATTCCCATGGAGCATGCTCATGCCCTGTCGGAAGCACTGCAGCAGGCCTTGCCCTGGCTGGAAGACGAGGAGCATGCCGGGATTCATCAGGTCTATGGCGCTGAATCGGGTAACGGCTGGGAACGGCCCGATACCGAGGTGCTGTATTTATCACGGCGCCAGAAGCTCACCTTGCGTCTGCCCAAGGCACGACTGGAACAAGCCGGTTCACTCACCGGCCAGACGCTGGATATTGCCGGCTATCCACTGAAAGTAGGTGAATTGACTACCCGCATGTTAAGTGATCTCCCCACCTTGTTTGCGCGTCATGTCCTGGCGGAAGCCGAGCAGAGCGAAGACGCCTTTTTGGCGCAGGCGGCGGCTGAGTTGCAGGCCATGGGGATTCAAGTGAAAAAAATGATGTGTGGTAAGGAAGGTCGCATCGTGTTACCCGAGGCAACCCTTTGTACTCGCAGTTTGATGCTGGCGGATCTGGAGCTGACAGAGTCGGTGAAGTTACAGGAAGTCGGACTGGGTCCTGGCCGTAAACTGGGTTGTGGACTGTTCCTGCCACAAAAAGGCATCACTGCGGTGAAACCCGACTAGGCAAAGTATTTTCAAACCAGGGCAATTCTGGTTTAATTAGCGCCCGTTAATATTCCCTGACAACGAATTAATTTTACGTTTATCTTTAAATATAGATAGAGGTACGAACAATGGCATTTGAAATCAACGGCAAAACTATCGAAACCACCGAGAACGGTTATCTGGTTGACTTGAACGAATGGAATGAAGCAGTAGCGACAGAAATTGCCAAGATCGATGGACTGGGAGATCTGAGCCAGGAACACTGGGATGTGATCAATTATCTGCGGGATGAATACATCAACAATAATGGTAATCAGCCCAATGACCGCATCATGATTAAAGCCATGGGCGAGAAGTGGGGCCGCAAGGTGTCTTCCAAGGAACTGTACGATTTGTTCCCGGGCAAGCCGAGCAAGCAGGCGGGCCAGATTGCCGGGTTGCCGGAAAGTCGTCGCAAGGGTGGGTATTAATCCGACCTTGACGGTCAAGATAGACCAAAGTGGATATAGAATTGCTGCCGGGGCGCTGCTAGATTTCCGCCACGGAATATATGTATCCACCCAATTTTTTACATACCTTTAATATATAGGGGCAGAAAATGAGCGAAAAGGCGAAACTGATCCAGGAAATGCTCGCAATGCAGAAGAAATTCATGGATTTCGAACATAAGCACGGCGTAAAAGCGGCCGATTACTATGCGGCGAAAGAAGGTCACGAGTTGTACCAGTACCGTGAAAAATACGCTGAACTGGCTGACAAGGTGAATGCCATGGCTCACGAAGAAAAGGGTTCCAAGCGCTTCTATTAATCGGCGCGGGTACAAGCCAATAAAAGGCCGCGGTTGCGGCCTTTTTTGTGCATAATTTACTTATAATAACAATAAGTTAGCACGGCGCGGGTTGCAGTGCAGCAGGCGCTCAGGTGTCGGCCCACATCCGTATCAGATTGACGTAAGCCACGTCCACCCGCTTGGTGTCCGGTTCTTCGGGGCGCTGCTTTAACAGGTTTTCCCGGGCCACATTCAGTTCATACAGCAGTTCCCGTCTGGCGGCATCCCGCACCATGCTCTGGGCCCAGGTCACGGCGACGAGGCGTTCTCCCCCGGTGACTTCGGCGACGTGGTGCAGACTCGAGGAAGGGTAGACCACGGCATGGCCGGCGGCGAGCTTGATGCGTTGATCCCCAAACGAAGTGCGAATCACCAGTTCACCACCTTCATACTCGTCCGGTTGGTTCAGAAATACGGTGGTTGAGACATCGGAACGATAACGGCCCTGCGGCGGTCCCATGACCGGATCGTCGACATGATCGCCGTAGGTCATTCCCGGCCGGTAGCGGGCATAAAACGGTGAGGCAACCTTGATGGGAAGTACGGCGGATTGATACGCGGGGTGTTGTACCAGACTACCCATCACCAGATTATTCAATTGCTGGATTTCCCGGGCGTCACTGGCGAGCTCTTCATTGTTTTTCACCCTTTCGGCCGCCATACCGGCGGACAGCTTGCCATCGACGAACTGTGCCCTGGCAAGAATGGCGCGGATGACGGTCAATTTATCCTCGGGGATAACGTGTGGAATCTGTAATAACATCAGTCACTTACTCTGGGTGATGAATCAGGGTAGAATAACATAGCTGGTTAAATCCTTCGTAGTCCTGGAGCCGTCATGATTCTGAATATTGTTATTGGTGAAAACACCATTCCCGTCGATGTCCCTGATTTTATCGTTACCGAAGCGGACGAAGTGTTCGACAAGATCGATCAGGACATGAATCGCGGTTGGCAGATGAGCCGTGAATGGGTCGATGAATTGAACAACGAACAACGTTGTCAGGTCGTGGCCGATAAATTACTGACAGCGCTGGAAACGGAAAATGAAAAAATGCAAATGATGATGGCGGCCTATATATTGAACCGGGTCCCCGGGATTAAAGGCGTACGGGTCGCGACGGACGGGGAGATCCAGGAAACGGAATTACTCATGCACGAATCGCAGTTTTAGCGCCAGGTGTGCTTCCTTGCTTGTTCAGTCATCATGCCAACTGTTTTTGCATTTGTTGATGTCTGATTTCTCCATAAAGTATATGCCCGGGGCCTGTGATGGCATAGCCCTGCTTGATATAAAACCCGACATGCGTTTCCCGGGCATTCAGTTTGATCACATGTATACCCAGAGTAATCGCCTGTTTCTCCAGGTAGTCTAACAGGGCTTTACCAACGCCCTGGTTTTGCATTGTTTCATCAACTGCCATATAGCGGATCTGCGCACTTGCCATATCTGTTTGCTGGAGGCGGGCGACACCTATCACCTTGTTGTTGTCAATTGCGATGGCATGGATTGCCTTATCTTCATGCTCATCACGCTCACTGCCCCTTGGTTGCTGCCAGGGTGCGCGCAGTATACGCCAGCGCAAAGCATAATATTGCTCAAATTCGCTTTCAGTTTGTGGTTGTTTGATATCAAACATGGTGGCACGGATTTTTTGCTTTGCGTTCAAAACCCAGTCGACATTGATATGTTGCTTATTGTCACATCTGTGTGTGAAGCCCGGATCAATCGACCGGCCAGTGCTATTCATTAAGTTATAGATATATGGTTAGTTAGGCCATATCGCCTATAGGCAAGGTAAAGAAATGTTCATAATATTAAACAACAAACAGTCAGAAGCTGTTGTTAATAAAAATAATAACTGGCAATTTTACCAGATGTAACGAAGGTTTGATTCATGGCGAAAATCAGTGTCATCGAAAATAATGTGCCGCTAGACAGTCTCAGCTTAACTGCGGGAACCGTGTCGATTGGACGTGCAAAAGACAATGATGTACGGGTCCAGGATTCCACCGTCAGCTCGCATCATGCCAAGATTGTAACGTTCTATAATGCTTCCTACATTGAAGATCTGGGTAGCACTAATGGTACTTTTGTAAATGGCAAGCGGATACAAAAATATACCCTGAATCCGGGCGATGTCATTTCCATGGGGGCACTGAGTCTGAAAGTGGAAAATGAAGACAGTGTTGAGCTGGCCACAAGTCAAAACAATTTTTTATTCAGCCAGCCTCAACCTTGAAAGTAAAAAATCGAATTCACTTACCCCGCGGGTTTTCTTCGCGCTTAAGCGTTTAACTTTCAATTCTGCCCTGTTGTTATATCGGGCAAGTCAACTAATCGTATTCAAGCAAACACGATCCAGGTCGTGGCAATGTACTTGGTACCTTTTTCCATGGTGCAGGCGCGATGCTCATGGGTCCAGAAAGGAGGGAACAGCACCAGTTTACCCTGTTCCGGTTTAATCTTGATATTCTGATAGAAAAATTCCGTCTCACCGCCTGGTCCCGGGACATCGTTTAAATACCACAAAGCGACCAGTTGTCGCTGGCTGAACTGGTGACTGCCGCCATCGATATGCCAGTGATAAAACTCATTTTCCTGGTAACGCTGCAGGTTATAACCCATGTCCTTGAACGGGCCCTTGAAATAAGGAAACGTTTCACGAAATTCCAGAACGGCCTTGCCCAATGAGTTAAACAGGGCACGATCGACATCCTTCCAATGTTCCTTGCCACTGACCACGAGATCGGTGGTTTTCTTGATGGTGCGTTCCTCGCTGACAGTCTGACCAATGCGTCCCTGATATTGCTCCTCAGTATGCGCTTCAAAGCGGGCAATCATGTCATCACACAGTTCTTTGGGTAGCGCATGTGATTGCTCAAAAATAAAACTGTTAGGTTTTACTTCCCGGATGGTTTTCAAAGGTATGATTTTTTGACTGGCCGGTTGCATATGTGTCCCTGGGCGATGTTGGCGAGGATCCCTATTTTGTTACAGGATTGCGTTTTCGAGCAAGGACTCAATGCTGTCGCGCGATTCGGGACCGCGCTGGCGATAGAGTTCAAGGGCGTTTTCTGCCAGTGACTGCCAGTGATCCCGACCCTGTGTGATCTGTTTGTTAAGCGGTTTCAGGTTGCCATCTTCATACCAGTGGCGATAGGCCGATAACAAGGCGGGGTACATGTGCTTGCGCATGGCATTGAGGTTGGCAAAATAGAAGTGCAGTGAAGCGGCCTTTTCCTGTTCCACCAGCGTGGGCAGGGTGGAGAGGGCATCAGCCAGATGATCCCGTAAGGCGCGCAGCATGATCTCGGCCTTGGAGCGAGGTAATGCGGCCAGCATTTTCTCCCATTCTTCCCCCAACCACTGACCGGCCTCGACTTCACCAATTTCATGCAGCAAGACGCTGTGGAGTTCGTTTTCGGTCATGGTGTCGAGGGCGGCATCGACATCGGTTTGAAAATCATAATGTTTGATGGCGCGTGCCATGGCATTGGCCGGTTTGTTCCAGCGCCATTCTTCCAGCTTTTCCCACAACATCCGTTTGAGAGATTCACGGCGGATAAAAATCGTCTGTCCCAGTGCCATCGCAGGCGGGGCGGTCAGATCACGGGCATATTCATTGCTGGAGATGTACACGCTATAGCCGTTTAATTCGTGACGATCATGCAGTTTGCCCAGAAAAAAATGAGGCTTGGTTTTGAGTCCCAGACCACCGCTGTAAACCAGATCATAAGCTTTGAGTGCCTGATTTATCGCTTCGGTTGCAAAGGGATCGAATTGCTGATCGTCGACAACAACCGGTTCAAACTCATTATTTTCAAGGCTGTTCCAGAGCTGCTCACGTTCGCGTAGCCATTCGCCGACGGAGTGATTTTCCAGCAGGCTGTTATAGGGCAAGCCCTGTTCCCAGCGATAGAATTCACGCATTTTCAGAAGATAGATGCACAGGGTGTAGTCACCGGCATACAACGCATCTGCGATGTGGCAGTTGTGCTGCACGGTTTGGCTTAACTCGGGAAGGGCACATTCATTCATTACGACTGACATGGTCACTGCATCACGACTTGTGTTACGACAAAATAACTTAGTAAAATACTACAGAATAGTTTAAGCAATTACCAGATGACGTTTGGACATTCCTTACCCATACCAAATTCTAGTAAGATTCGCTCGGTAAATTTCCCGCCCATTTTGGGCGGGTTTTTCTCCTGATCATGAGGTATTCATACTGTGCGCGTAAAAAGCCGCTGGAGCAAGAAGGACAAGACCCATAGTGTCGAAGAAATTGCCGGGGCGCTGGCATTTATCATCTGGCGCATCGCCACCAACGGCGTGTTGAGCATGGAAAATGCCGATTTTCAGACTGAAACCCAGCGACAACGTCTGGACATCATCGCCGAATTTCTGGCATTTGCGATCCATGTCGCTGATCGGATGACGATTGAACGCTTCGAGGAAGCCCAACGGGTTCGCTTCATGACGGAACTGGCGCAAAAGTGTGCCAAGCATATGGAAGACAACAAGCGGGATGTGATCGGACCGGGTGAGTATCGGCAGGCATTCATTGATTTGCTCAATCAACGCATGGCGGATTATGCGGAGTTCGGTTTTTCAGAAGACGAGGGCCCGAGTTTCGGGATGAAGCGGTTTTTCGGCGACCAGGTGAAACTTTGTTTCAATGCCGAGGATCAAAAATGGGTCAGTTCCCAGGTGATGGATATCGAGGTGCCGGAAATCATGACCCACCTGAAGCGTGCGACACCGAATTTATTTATGTGACAAAGACTTATACCGGGGACCTGAAGTAAAAAAAGCGGAACCGAATCCCGGTTCCGCTTTTTTACGACCCGTCGGGAAATGGACTTATTTGGTCCAGTTACCGAAGTTTTCTGTGGTACGAGCCTTGCCGTCTTCGTAACCGGCTTCATAGGCTTCGTTAAGGCGCTGTTCTTCGCGCAGCGGGTTATGCAGGTAACCGCCCTGCCAGCCCTGGACGTACTCCGGGTTTACACCCATTTCTTCCATTTTGGTTACAGCATCATAATAGTCTTGGTTCATCGGTGTCTCCTCTGTCAATCAGACAATTATTCCAGTTAATAAAAAACGATTCAAATATTGCTTGCGCCCATCCCGGCCTTGAAATGCGCCAGGGCTTTTCCGGAGTCCAGAACCTGGCGAACGCTATCTGCCGCACTGGCCAGGCTGTTTTCCCGACCCAGGTGAGATAAACAAATCGCTGCGGCATAGGTAAGGGCATCCCGTGCCGGACCGGCTTGCCCCTTGAGCGCAGCCAGGCCAGCCTGCGCGGCAGCCTGGGCCGCGGCTTCAATATCGAAAGGCGTGGCAATTTCATCCACTGCCGTTGCCGCCGGCAGGTCTTTGGGTAAGGGGACCGCGCGACTGTCCTGGTGAATCCCCAGTTCCTGCGGGTTCAGTTCCATGCTCAGTTCTGCTGCCCGGTCATGGTAGTAAAACAGCCTGGCCGGTTGTTGCAGCGAGGGAATCACGCCGCCTTCCACGCCACGCACAATCATGGCCGAATCGTAGCCGGCATAGCGGGCCAGGGAGGCATAAATCGGCGGGTAAGCCTTGTGGACATAACCGGTGAGTAAATGGGTTTGCTTGCGTGCACGCAGGGGGTTGACCAGCACTTCCACCGTGGTCAGGACCTGGCGTTTGATAATGCGAGAGCGCAGCGGAATCAAATCATGCAGCCTGGGGGCGAAGACCTTCTGGTCAAGGTAAGCCCAACCGATTTCTGCATTGGCGATGGCATCACTTGCTTGTTTCAGCGTCAGGTCGACATTGACACCTGCCGCGCGCAGCACCTTGCGATGGGTAATGCCGTATTTGGGGCCAACCCGCTCCAGTCCATGGCAATAAGCGGGCAGTCCACAGGCCGCCAGCACCGGGGCGATAAAGGCGCTCACGGGCAGGCCGCGACTATGACCGTCATAGGGATCGGCCACATCGATCA
This sequence comes from Thiohalomonadales bacterium, assembly GCA_040235565.1. Lineage (GTDB taxonomy): Bacteria > Pseudomonadota > Gammaproteobacteria > UBA6429 > Thiohalophilaceae > JAHEIJ01. The sequence continues at coordinate 23,739 of JBECLA010000062.1, forward strand.
GTTCATCCACCGCCACCAGGTGTTGCTGGCTGGCTTCCTGGATGGCTTGCAGCACGCCCTTGTTTTCCTCATCGGTTTCCCGTTTCATGCGCAGGGCGATGAAGAATACCGCCGCCTGTACAGGATCGGCGTCCTCAGACAGGATATAGCGCATGGCGGCATGGGCTTGCGCCTGGCTCAGGTCCTTGCTGTATTCCGGCCCCGTCGCCACCTTCTGGATGGCTTCACGCATGGCTAGGATGGCGTCTGATTGGGTCATGCTGGTTCTTAACCGTATAAACAATAAGGTAAAATTTCAGAGCCCGGGAGTATACAGCAGGCTTTCAAGCCGCCTGTATATCCCTATAGAGGGGGTTGAGACGGATTCAGATAGCTCATAATCAATAATAACCTAGTAGATGCGTAGGTTATGTATTTCAGGATATACTAACGGGCTTGAGTCTGAGCCAGAGTCGGAGTGCAGCATGTCTGAAAACAACGAAATGATGGATTTTGCCAGTGCCATGGCGGCCTTTGAAGCGAAGGAATTTTCACGGGCGATGCAGTTACTGAGCCCCTATGCCAGGCAGGGTGATGCTGAAGCGCAGCATCGGCTGGCGATCATGTACCAGAACGGCCTGGGTGTGGCACAAAGTGATGCGGAAGCCGTCAAATGGATGCGGGCGGCGGCCGAACAGGGTCATGCCCTGGCGCAACATGGCATGGGATTTATGTACCTGGAAGGGGAATGCGTCGAAAAGGATCCGGCTGAAGCGGCGAAATGGTTTACACTGGCAGCCGAGCAGGGTCTGGCCGGTTCACAGACCACCCTGGCAATGATGTATGAAGAAGGCAACGGGGTTGAACAAGATGCGGAAGAGGCCAGGAAGTGGTACGCCAGGGCCGGGTTCTAATCGCCATTTCTGGTGATTTTCTAGATGTATACGTATTGGAGTCCCAGGGCAATGGCCCGGGATCAACGCGTTCTCATTGATGCAGGCGCCGGCTCATCTAACTACCATTTTGTTGTTTGATTTAATTTTCAGAAGAACGAGATATGCGTCCAGCTCATTTAATCACAGTACTCGATAAGGAATTCAGTAGCGCCAGCGAAGGGCATCACACACCGGTGATGCTGTGGGGACCACCCGGGGTGGGGAAATCCCAAATGATCGCCGAAGTCGCGGCAAGACACCACGTTCCCCTGATCGATATTCGCCTGTCGCAAATGGAGCCGAGTGATCTGCGCGGTATTCCATTTCGCAATGGTGAGATTGTCGAATGGGCAATCCCCGCGATGTTACCGGATGCCAGACGTCATGGTCCGGAAGGCATCCTGTTTCTGGATGAAATCACCTCCGCACCGCCAAGTGTGTCCGCCGCGGCGTATCAATTGATTCTGGACCGGCGTCTGGGGGAGTATCGGATTCCTGACGGCTGGGCCATCTTCGCCGCCGGCAATCGCCAGGGCGATCGCGGTGTGACATATACCATGCCGGCCCCATTGGCAAACCGGTTTTCCCATTTTGAATTTGAAGTCAATCTGGATGACTGGGTAGCCTGGGCCTATCGTAACGGCATTGATGATCGCATCATCGCTTTTGTCCGCTTCCGGCCGGAACTGCTGTTTGAATTCGATCCGGCGCATAACCCCGTGGCGTTTCCCTCACCGCGGTCCTGGGAATTTGCCCATCGTGCGCTGCAAAAGTTTGAACACAACAATGATCTGCGCCTGGGTGCGATGCAGGCTTGCGTCGGCCCGGCGGCGGGGATTGAACTGAATGCCTTTATCGCCAATCTGGATCAGTTACCGGATATCAATGCCATTATTCGGGGTGAAAAAGTACCCGCACCCAGGGAAATCGATCTGCAATACGCGGTCGCCGCTTCCCTCGTCGGTCACGCGATCCGGGCCAAGGACAGCGCCGAGGCGCAAACCATTCATGGCCATATTCTGGATTACGCCAGCATGTTCCCGCAGAAAGAGATGGGCGTGATGCTGGTATCGGATATGCATCGCGCTATCGGGCAGGATATTTTTACGGTGCCCCAGTTCGCCGAATGGTCCAATGCCGTTGCCGATATTATGTTGTACTCGTAAGCAACCGGGGCTGCGATGCCAGCAATGAAGATCAGCGACATCGAAACCAAACTCAGCGCGGCGCGAACCCGCCTGATCATCGATAAGCCCTTCCTCGGTGCACTGGTCCTGCGGCTGCCGATGGTGGCCGCCGATTCCCAATGGTGCAAGACCACCGCCACGGACGCCAAAACGTTTTATTACAACGCGGAGTACATTCAGGACCTCAGCATGGACCAGACCCAGTTTGTCCTGGCCCATGAAGCCCTGCACTGTGCCTTGTCGCACTTTGCCCGGCGCCAGCATCGTATCAAGCATCGCTGGGATCTGGCCTGTGACTTTGCCGTCAATCCGTTATTGCTCAACGATGGTTTGAAACCGCCACCCAATGCGCTGATCGAGCGCAGCTATGAAGGCATGACCGCCGAAGAAATCTATCCCTTGCTGGACGAGTTCGAGTCCAGGGAACCGATGGATCAGCATGTCTATGATCAGGACGACACCAGCGGGGAAAGTCCGCAGGGTAAATTACCGCCACAAAAAGAATCACCCCGGCCGAAAGACAAACCGAATGACGGCCAGAGTGAAGATCAGGAACCGCAACAACAAAACAAAGGGCAGGGCGGACAACATCCCCAGGAGCAGCCGCAGCACAAGGACAAGGATAGCGACGCAGGCAAAGGCCAGGCCCGGCAAACCGAAGCCGATGAAAACCGGCACGGCGCACCTCAACCGCCACCCCTCAGCCATAACGAACGCGAGGCCCTCAGCATCCAGTGGAAGCAGCGCATGGCGGGTGCTGCCCAGACGGCAATGCAGGCCGGCAAGCTGGGTGGCGAGATGGCGCGCATGGTGGATTTTCTGCTGCAACCGGAATTGCCGTGGCGCAATCTGCTGGCCCGTTACATGACGTCCGTGGCACGGGATGATTACAGTTATACCCGGCCGTCAAGCCGACGCGGCGATCCGGCCATCTATCCCAGCCTGCGGAGTGCCCAGATCAACGTGGTGATTGCCCTGGATACCAGTGGTTCGATTTCGGACGGCGAAATGCAGGAATTTATTTCCGAGGTGGACGCCATCAAGGGGCAAATGCGGGCACACATCACGCTGCATGCCTGTGATTCGGAACTGGCCAGCCACGGACCCTGGATCTATGAACCGTGGGAAGAGTTCAGTAAGCCGCGTGATATGCAGGGCGGCGGTGGCACCTCATTCAAACCCATCTTCAAGTGGGCTGAACACCTGGATCGCAGCCCCGATCTGCTCGTCTACTTTACCGATGCGGAGGGCGCCTTCCCGGAACAGGTGCCGGACTATCCGGTGATCTGGCTGGTAAAAGGTAAAAATCCCGTGCCCTGGGGGCAACGTATTCAATTGAATTAAGCCATCATGGATCTTTCCAGCGAAGACAGTTTACGCCTTAACGTGTTATTGCATCAGGATGTCGAAGCGATCCGCATCGATGATTCCAAGATGATTGTCTACGGCCTGTCCCCGCGGGGAGAAGCACAGGTCCCCCTCAATCCGAACTGTCGTGACGAGCAATACATCAAAAAGGTCAAGGAAGTGATTTCCAGTCATGTCCTGGGCTCTCCCGGTGGTTATCCAATCTTTTTGCGACGCTGGACCCGCATGGGACAGGCCAAGGATGACAGCCTGGAGCGGTTACTCAAACTCGGTGAACCCGAAGCGGTGGTCGCCGTTGTGCATGCCGCCGGTCTGACCGATGAACTGGCGCGTCGTGCCTGGTGGGCCATGCCGAATTCCGATAATGCCCGCCGCATGCTGGAAAAACAGAGCGTGGTGGCAGGCCGGATGGGCAGAACCCTGGCCAGTTTTCTGGTCGAGTTTCTGCCCTTCGAAGAAGAACCGAAGAACATGCTCGAATCCGTCCGTCTGGTCTTGCAGCCGGATTTAATTGATGAGGCGACCCGTAACAGCCTCTGGTCCCGGGGACAACGCAAAAATGCCTTTTATGTCGGCTTCCTGAAAATGTTGCCTGACGATTTGCCGGAAGTTACCGCTGCCCATCCCGAGTATGAAATGCTGAAAGCCAGACTGGCTGAACTGAATGCGGCCGGCCAGCCGGTGGCAAGACAGTTATTGCGTCTGCTGAGTCCTGCCGGCCAGGCCTATCTCAAGACGGCGACGACAGTCTTCAAAAAACCAGCCAATCAGGATGTTGTGGTGGCTTTGCTGGAGGCGATAGAAGGTTATTTTGCACCCGTCCGCCCGACGGAACCGCCGAGCGCAGAAATGAGGGAGCTGGTCGAGCAGGCGAGCCAGGTTTGCACTGACCAGTCCCAGTCCAACCCGGCCATCAACGAGATCCTTCAGGTGGCGCCTGAAACCGAGAGACTGTTGCCGGCCATGCTGGCGCTTTCCTGGGTCGGGGTACATCTGGTGGATCCGATCTTCGCCCGGAGCGACGCCATTGGTACCGTCATGCGCCGCAAACTGGAACCGGTTTCGGCGCCCATTCTGGATTTGTTACGGACATTAAGTGGTCACCGTACATGAGCCAGATTAACCTGGTCCGGGTGGCAGTATCATTACAGGTGAAATTGTCCGCTGAATCGATTGAACAGCATGCCGTGGCATCACCTTACATTATCGGTGAGGAACTGGCACGCCAGGTGGCCGCTTATGTTCAGCAGGAGCGTCTGGGATATTACCCGGCACTGGATTTTTTTCGGAAGGTGGACCAGGTGGATGACGATTTAATCCAGGCGGCGGAGAGTGTTTCCTGGTTAGTCTGTGGCCTGGTGCGGGATGAACTGCGAACACGGTTGCGCGCGGTATTTTCAAACCTTAAATTTGAATCAGTTCAGACCGTGGCTTATACCATGCCAACCGTACGCCCTGGCAATAGCAATGCCTTGCACGATCTGGCCCAGCATTTTACCCCCAACCAGGTGCGCGTTAACCTGGTTGCGTCGTCAATACGGCGGCAGGATAATGATCCCGAAATTGCGATCAAACTGGCAAAGCATCAGATATGCCGCTGGCTCAAGGACCGGTTCGAGTACCTGGAAATCACCAATATCCGTTATTTGCCACAGGATTAATTTCTTTGCATGAGGTAGTGAGTTATGCCCGAAGTTGTGATGTATTGTACTGAAGTGTGCCCCTTTTGCCAGCGGGCCGAGAAGTTATTGAAGAGCAAGGGAGTGAAGATCAAAAAAATTCGTGTTGATCAGGAACGCAGTAAACTAAAGGAAATGATCAAACGAACCGGACGTAATACGGTGCCACAGATCTATATTGGCAATAGACATGTGGGTGGTTTCGATGAGTTGTCCGAACTCGATATCATGGATGAACTGGATGAGCTGCTTGCGGGTTAATCTGTTACTTCAATTCCCCGCCCGAATGCGACACAGTCTTTAATCTTCTCTGCCGCCGCCGTGGGTTGGGGATAGTACCAGGCGGCATCCTTGTTAACCTCTCCATCTACGATGACATCATAATAATGCGCGGTGCCTTTCCAGGAACAGCGCGTCGTGGTTGAACTCGGTACCAGTAACGCTTGTCTGACACTGGATAAGGGAAAATAAATATAGCCCTCAACCTCTTGCCAGAGATCGCTGTCAGCGAGAACCGTATTGTGCCAGCGTGCTTTCATCTCGATAGAAAATTTGCGGACTTGGACATGCAGGTGTCAATCAGCTTTGCTATAAAAGAACAGAAGTGGTTGGATTTCACTTCGACAGGCAAACTTAAGGATAGACTATGAAAATAACAGCGGAGAAGATACCGCACCCGACAGGCGATAGGAGTTCAGCAACAGTCAACCTGATCGAAGCGTATCAGCTTATTCGACAGGCATCCGAAGATCTCTGTGTCTCCCTCGAAATCGAGGACTATGGGGTACAAACCATGCCGGATGTCAGTCCACCCAAATGGCATCTTGCCCACACCAGTTGGTTCTTTGAGACCTTTCTGCTTAAACCGTACCTTCGGGGCTATCGGGAATTCCACCCGGATTATGTGCGGTTATTCAATTCCTACTATGAACAGGTTGGAGAATACCACCCGCGACCCCAACGTGGCCTGTTGTCGCGACCCACGGTGAAAGAGGTCTATACCTATCGTGCCCATGTCGATGCGGCTATGCAGACCTTGCTGGCGCAAACCGTCCATGAAAAATGGGATGACATAGCATCACGCAGCATTATCGGCCTGAATCACGAGCAGCAGCATCAGGAACTCCTGTTGACTGATATCAAACATATCTTTGCCTGTAATCCATTACGACCCGTATACCGGGAGCTACCGAAACTCGATGGTCCAGCCATACCTTTGGATTGGGTTGAGCACGCCGGTGGACTGGTTGAGATCGGTGCGAGGGGGAATGACTTTGCCTACGATAATGAACGGCCCCGCCACAAGGTTTACCTGCAGCCCTTTCGACTGGCTTCCCGGCCCGTCAGCAATGCAGAATATCTGACGTTTATCAACGATGGTGGTTATCAACGACCGGAACTGTGGTTGTCAGAAGGTTGGGCCGCGATCAAGACGGGGCGGTTTAACGCGCCTTTATACTGGCAACAACGTGAGGAAGCGTGGTGGCACATGACGCTGGGTGGGATGCAACCGTTGAGTCCGAACGCACCGGTGTGTCACGTTAATTATTTCGAAGCCAATGCATTTGCGAGTTGGTCCGGCAAACGCCTGCCCACCGAAGCGGAGTGGGAGAGTATCGCTGCCAGCCAGCCGGTGAGAGGCAATCTGCGCGATAAAGGCTATCTTCAGCCACAACCCGCACAAACTGCCGGACTGCAGCAATTGTTCGGCGATGTCTGGGAATGGACCCAGAGCGCCTATAATTCCTATCCCGGATTTGAGCTGCCGCAAGGCGCGTTAGGTGAATATAACGGCAAATTCATGTGCGGCCAGTATGTGTTGCGGGGTGGTTCCTGTGTTACACCGGCCGATCATATCCGTGCCACGTATCGAAATTTCTTCTATCCGGCGGATCAATGGCAATTCAGTGGTATTCGGCTGGCGGAGGACCTGTTATGAATGCCCAGACCATTGGTGCGATTCGGTTTTATGACAATCATCCCACACCGGTCGATTTTTATACGGAAGTGATAAACGGATTGCAGGAAGTACCGAAAGCCATCCCGCCCAAATTTTTCTATGATGAAACAGGATCCCGCTTATTCGATGCCATTTGCGAATTACCGGAATACTATCCTACTCGTACCGAGACGGCGTTACTTTGCCAACATGCCGAGGAAATTGCCAATCTCATCGGCAAAGAGTGTTTACTCATCGAACCGGGTAGTGGTAGCAGTCAGAAAGTGCGTATGTTACTGGAAGCCTTGCAACCTGCTGCATATATGCCGATGGATATTTCCCGCAATTATTTGCTCCAGGCCGCCCAGCAACTTGCCGCTGAATATCCCTGGCTGGAAGTGCATGCCACCTGCATCGATTTTACCTCCGAACTGACGTTACATTCCGATCTTCCGCGGGCTCACCGGGTCGCTTTCTTTCCGGGATCCAGTATCGGTAATTTTGAACCGGCAGCGGCGATTGTGTTCTTGCGGAACATTGCCAGGATGGTTGGTGCTAATGGTGGTTTACTGATAGGTGTGGACTTGAAGAAAGATGAATCCATTCTTAATGCGGCCTACAATGATGTCCAGGGTGTTACCGCGCAGTTCAATCTCAATTTGCTGAGCCGAATTAACCGTGAGCTGGATGCGGATTTCAATCTCAAATCATTCGAGCACGAAGCCTTTTATAATCCCGATGCCGGCCGGATTGAAATGCATCTTGCCAGTTGTTTAGCGCAAACCGTGACGATTGGTGAGGTAAAAATTTCGCTTGCGCACAATGAAACGATTCACACGGAAAATTCCTACAAATACAGTATTGAGGAGTTCTCTTCACTGGCAAAAACAGCCGGGTTTGAACAGGTCAATGTCTGGACCGATGCGGACAGGTTATTCAGTTTGCACTATTATCAGACTGGCTAGGCATATTACTGCCTGGGCCGGGTATCAACTAGTCATTTACCAGGGTTGATTCCAACTGTGTCTGGCTGACCGGATGTTGCAGTACGGCATGCAAGCTGAAAATCTCACTCAGCTTGTCGACATATTGACGTTCTGATTTGTCCACCAATACTATCACCCGTGCTTGCGGCGCATAGCGTTGCAGGCTGTAGAGAAAAACGTCAAGATTGCTGATATTCACCCCGGCATAGTTATTCCCGTAGCCATAGAAAAATTCTGCTACCACATAGTCCGGCTGCTGTTGCTTTAATGCCGTGATGGCTTTTCGCATGGAATGAAATCTGACTTCCTGAATATTGGCACATTGATACACGCTGGAAAAGTCAGGATGCAGCGGTGATTCGATAATGGAAAACAGTGTAGCGCTTGACATGAATCGGATTAAAAAGCGGGTTGCAGTAATCAGGGATACATCGGTTTGTTATCATACAAATATAACCACCCCTTGATAATCCGATAGATGACCCAAAAGGTTGTAAAGACAATAAGTATATAACCAACAAAAATAAAAAACGTTAAGCCACCGAGCAGATACCAGATGATACTGTACCAGAAGGTGCGTATTTGCCAGCGAAAATGTGACTCCAGCCAGGTATTTTTGACATCATCAATTTTTACGTAATTGATGATGACCGCAGCAATATACGTCAGGCCGGTGACATAGCCGAGCGCCTGCAGGATGTAGATGAATTGCGTCAACGAGATCAGCGAGGGATGGACGGTTTGTCCGAAATCAGCATCTCTATTGCCGGAATTCTGGGATGTCATAATTTTACCTTGAGGTTACTGGTGGTTAATTGATTGTAGCCAGTGCCTGCGGTTTGTATTTTGTGCCTCACTGCTGGCAGCATTGATCTCAAGATAACAGGTGTCAAGCGGGGCCTCAGTGAGTTGCAGATCAAATTCCATCAATTCATCCCGCCGAAAAGCATGGATTTTAACAGCGCTGCCGGGTGGATAAGTGCTAATCAGTTTCTCCAGCCTCTCCTTGTTTACCTTGATGCCATCCAGCGCCACGATCAGGTCATTGGCTGATAGGCCGGCGGCTTGAGCGGGTGCGTTGTCAAACACCGCACTGAGCATGGCACCCGCGGGATCCGGCATAACACGAGCACCAAGTGTCACGACGGGTCTGGTGGTCGAATTTTCCCCTGGTTTACCCCCCTTGTCATCGGCACTTTTGGCAGGTCGTAAGCAAAAATTGATGCCGAGTGGGGAGAAGATGTCTGCCAGCGGCAGGTCTTCAGTGCCATACAGATACTTGCTGAAGAAATCGGTCAGATCAATGCCGGCAACCTTGCTTGCCAGAGCTTCAATTTCTTTCTCTGCGAGGCCTTTCCCTGGTTTGCCATAGGTTTGCCACAAAAGCCGCATGAGGTCATCCAGGGATTTGTGTTGTTGTGTAGCCTGACGAATGGTCTGGTCCAGTGCCAGCGCAACCAGGCTGCCCTTGGTGTAATAGCTAACGATGTTATTCGGGGCGCTTTCATCCTGCTTGTAAAACTTGGTCCAGCTATCAAAACTGGATTCAGCGACGCTTTGCTTGAAGCGGCCGCTACCGCGCCAGACGCGTGTCATGGTTTGCCCCAGGAGTTCCAGATAGGATGCCTCGTCAATCATCCCGCTGCGTGCCAGTGCCAGATCATCGTAATAGGCAGTGATGCCTTCAAAAGCCCAGAGCTGCCGGGTATGGCTTTCGCGCGATAAATCGTAAGGTGTAAAGGCCGCGGGTTTGATTCGCTTTACGTTCCAGGTGTGGAAATATTCATGACTGCACAAGCCGAGAAAGCTGCGATAATTTTCAGTGACCCTGTCTTCCCCGACAAGCGGAAGATCATTCCGGCTACACAGCAGGCTGGTGGAAGCGCGGTGCTCCAGGCCACCATAACCTTCCCCCACGGCCATCACCAGAAAAACATAACGGTCAATGGGTGGTAATTCGCCAAACAAATGGATATGTGTAGTACAAATCTTTTGCAGATCCGCGCTTAAGCGCGACAAGTCAGCGCGGTGTTGCCCGGTAATGATGATGTCGTGGGGCACCCCGCCGGCTTCAAAGCTTGCCAGGCTGAATTCGCCCATCTCTACCGGATGATCGACCAGTTCATCGTAATTGGCCGCCTGATACAGGCCGAAACCATAGAGACTGGCGCCCGCGGATGACATCGCCGTGGCAACACGCCAGTTCTTGTAGGCGGGACCCGCTGGCGGCTGGATATCGATCTGGCAGTTCCTGTCTTCCTGTCCGTGTACCTGGAGAAACACGCTGGTACCGTTGAAATAGGCATGGGTTTGATCGAGATGTGCCGTACGCACCGACAGATCCCAGGCATAGACTTCATATGACAATGTTATGGGTTGATCCGTGGGATCGCATTGCCAGGTACTTTTATCCAGCTTGATGATGTCATGGGGCTGCCCGTTGACTTCAGCACGCAAGCTGACAATATTTCGGGCAAAATCCCGGATCATGTAACTGCCCGGAATCCACGCCGGGAGTGAGACGCGCTGGCCGAGGGGATCGGGATGGTTGATGAGGCAACGCACCCTGAAAAGATGTGCTTCAGGTTGTAGCGGGTAAATCAGGTACTGGATAGCGGATTCGGTCATGTCAGATTTCAGCTATTGTGGTTGGCGAATGAATACCCGGTGACGGAAGCAGGGGTGTAGGATAGCTTGCTATGAAACTTCATGGAGCGGCATCAACTTTCAGATAGATGAGTGATGCCGGTGTCGCTGGGTTGCGGTGTTGTTGAAGCTGTTTTTTATCCATCTGAACCTGGCTGCCTGTATTGGTATCAATGCCAATCCAGCTGCCGAGGCGGGTTATGGTTTGCTTTTCCGGCTGGTAGTAAAGTTGCTGACCTTCACCGGTCTGGCTCGCGGCTTCATAAAATGGCTGGATCGTTAATGTTATGTTTTCATCCGAAAGCTGTGGACGAAGACGCAGCCCCTGATTAACTTGTCGATAATGCACTGATTCAGTAATAGTGCCATCCGGATTACGTGTGCGTTGTATTACCGGGATCGCCTGGCCGCTACGGATCACCGACCATCGATCCGGTAAGACTTTGATAACCTGGATTCCACCCGCTACTTGCTGGCCGGTGGTCTTATAGACTTGGGTGGTGTCAGAGGCTGTGATGGCGCGTTGATTGGCCGATTTCTGATCTGTAGTATCTGAAAGTGAAGTGGCTGTTGTCGTATCCTGTTGTAACACGGACGGATCCAGGGATACGGTGATCTGCAGTTGTTGTAGCGGGGCATCCAGATCGGCAATCATTTGTTTAATCTGCGGCATATTCCCGGCAGTGGTTTTCAAGATAATTTTATAACCTTCACCCCGAATCACGGCGTTCTCCGGCAGTAACGGTTCCACCAGGGGAAGGATATCCCCGGCGGGTTTATGTTCCAGCTTGATGGTTTCCAGCAGCATGGCTTCGCCCTGTCCCAGGACAGAGGTATTGCCTGTCAGCAGAAGCAGTAATGTCACAAGCAGAAAATACTGCCTCATATATGCAACCTGCGAAGATTGGGATCCGGCTCGCTGATATTCCAGACCTCGTTGAAAAAAGCCATCAACTCACGGGCCTGAACGGGGTCATTGAAATTCGCGATGCCTTCATAGCGGTCCGCGTAACGCCGCTTGATAATACCGCGTTCGTCAAACACCATATAGGCTTCATTATATTCCCGGTAGTGGGAATGAATTGTACGGATACCGATCATGCTGCTTAAACGACGAGACAGCTCGATGACCCGGTGGCCATATTTGATCAATGGCTCTACGTCTTTGAGCAGCAGGCGGATTTGACAACGGGGGTGTTGTACCGCCAGTTGAGAGAGGGCATGGATAAATTCACCGGTGTCATACAGCCGACCATCGAGGTGACGCGACAGAATAGCGACATCTCGCCGCGACTGTTGCAGCATCTGTAACGCAAGTTGATAATTATCGCTACTGGTTTCCAGCGTCAACAGTTGGTTATGGCTGCCTAGTTGGTGGTGTGTCAAATCTTGCATTTACTCGTTAATTATCCAGCGTGATCTGGTCAGGATAAAGGGCGTTCCATATAGCGATGCGGGATGCCAGCATCCATGAATTCTTTACCCGTCGCCTCGAAACCATGGTGTTTATAAAAGCCGACTGCTGTTGTTTGGGCATGGAGATAGACCCTGGCCAGTTGTTTTTGCCGGGCCACTGACAACAGTTCCTTTAGCATAGCGGATCCGACCCCCTGGTGACGCCATGCCGGTAATACTGCCATACGACCGATATGGCCAGTCGCCAGCATCCGCGCCGTACCAATCACCTGTGCGTTTTTGTCCAGCGCGACAACATGGATTGCCGCAGCATCCAGTCCGTCCCATTCCAGTTCCACGGGAACATGTTGCTCCTGGATAAATACGGTTTCACGCACGGTCTTGATCCCCGGTGTGGCAAGAAATTCAGCTTGTTGAACAGCGAATTCAGATGGCATCGGGAAATTCCACCGCACCCATGTTATAGAGTCTGGTCAAGAGTTCACGCGCCGGGTTCTCGGTCATATACGGAGCAAGACAGGCAAGCGAATAACGTCGTTGATCACACAGCAGGGCAACGAGCCTGGCAAGTTCGGTGGTCACTGCTATTTCCTGCCCATCGATGTACAGCCAGACGGCTGTCGCATTTTGTATGAAAGCAAAACGACAGAATTCATTGCGCCATAATTCCCCCCTGGTGGCAAGTTGGGTCCGGAATGCCTCGGGTTGTAACTGTATCTCGGGTGCCACTGACATTGATTGGGGCGGGGGTTCGGTGATATAGCGACCGAACCAGCGATCAATCTGTTCATTACTGACGAACTGCTGGCGAATGATGTTGCGAATCCGTTCGCGTGCGGTAGCATCAATTTCGCCACAATGTTGCTGGAGTTGTAATTCAGGATCCTGATACAGCAGTTGATCGGCCAGCGGCACAATTTGATCGTCTGTCCAGGCACTTAACAACTCGGCGTAACGAGGGGCACGAAAACCTACAGAGAATGTCAGGCAGGGTTCCAGCGCCACACCATGATGGGCGACGTTGGGTGGCAGGTAAAGCATGTCGCCGGGCATTAAATCCCATTCCTCTTCGGGATCAAATCCGCGCAGGATGTCCAGTTCGGTGTTATCCCAGCGGTCAAACTGACTGGTGTCCCGGGTCGTGATTTGCCAGCGGCGGGTGCCCGATCCCTGTAGCAGGAACACATCGTACTGATCCACGTGCGGTCCCACAGAGCCCTGAGGCGGGGCATAACTGACCATGACATCATCGATGCGCCAGCCGGGGATAAAGGTAAACTGATCCAGCAATTCCGCCAGTTGGGGCACGAGCTGGTTGGCGTGTTGTACCAGCAGTGTCCAGTGGCTCGCCGGCAATTGGCTAAAACGGGATTCCTCAAACGGGCCGTGCTCCAGTTGCCAGGGAGCGGCCCCGTCTTTCTCGAGGATCAGACGGGACTCGACGTCTGTTTCACAGGCCAGGCCGGCCAGTTCATCAGGGGAGAGCGGGGAGACAAAGTCGGGAATGGCCTGGCGGATGAGTAACGGTTTTTTCTGCCAGTAGTGCTGCAGAAAATCCTGCGCCGTGAGCCCGCCGAGTAATTGCATGCTGTAATCAGACTATCGGCTCAGATTTTTTTGGCCTGTTCGGTGGCATTACCAATATAGCTGGCGGGGGTCATCTTGATCAGCCGTTGTTTCTCCGTTTCCGGTATCGCGAGGGATTCGATAAAGGCTTGCAGGGTTGCGGCAGTCACCCGCTGGCCCCGTGTCAGCTCCTTGAGTTTCTCATAGGGTTTTTCGATGCCGTAACGACGCATCACGGTCTGGATCGGCTCGGCCAGGACTTCCCAGTTAGCATCCAGCACGGCGGCGGTGCGTGCCTGATCCACTTCCAGCTTGCTGATACCCCGCAAACTGGACTGATAGGCGATCACGCTGTGCGCCAGCCCCACGCCCAGGTTGCGCAGTACCGTGGAATCTGTCAGATCCCGTTGCAGACGGGAAATCGGCAGCTTCTGTGCCAGATGACTGAAAATAGCATTCGCCAGTCCCAGGTTGCCTTCCGAATTTTCAAAATCGATGGGGTTCACCTTGTGCGGCATGGTAGACGAACCGACTTCCCCGGCAATGGTTTTCTGTTTGAAGAAACCTGATGCGATATAGCTCCAGATATCGCGGTCAAAATCCAGTAGCACGGTGTTAAACCGGGCCAGGGCATCAAACAGTTCCGCGATATAATCATGCGGTTCAATCTGAATGGTGTAGGGATTCCATGTCAGGCCGAGCGATTCGACAAATTCCCCGGCCAGCTTCGCCCAGTCCAGTTCAGGATAGGCGGCGAGGTGGGCATTGTAATTACCCACGGCGCCGTTGATTTTACCGAGCAGGGCGACATCCGCCACCTGTTGGCGTTGCCGTTGCAGCCGATATGCCACATTCGCCATTTCCTTGCCCACAGTCGTGGGGGAGGCAGGCTGGCCATGCGTGTGAGACAACATGGGGACAGCGGCATGGTCATGCGCCATCTGCCGTATCGCCTCGATCAGTTCATCCAGTTGCGGCAGTATCACCTGGTTGCGGCCTTCGCGCAGCATTAACGCGTAAGCGAGGTTATTAATATCCTCCGACGTGCAGGCGAAGTGCACAAATTCTCCGACCGCCTCCAGTTCGGCATTCCCGGCGATCTTTTCCTTGATGAAATACTCCACGGCTTTGACGTCGTGGTTGGTCGTGCGTTCGATGTTCTTGACCCGCTGCGCATCTTCTTCGGAAAAATTGTCCACCAGGCCATCCAGAATATGGCTGGCGTGCTCACTGAAGGCCGGGATTTCCGCAATGCCGGGACAGGCCGCCAGATACTGTAGCCAGCGAATTTCCACCAGGACGCGATGATGAATCAGGCCAAACTCGCTGAAAATCGGGCGCAGATCTTCAGTCTTGCTGGCGTAGCGGCCATCAATGGGGGAAACGGCGGTAAGGCTGCTTAAGTCCATGAATTCTCCGGATTTTTATTATCGCTGCGAGTAAGCGCGAATTTTACACCATTCCCGTCGGAGTGTCCGCACGCCCGACGTCCGAAAAAATGTCGGCGACGGGTTGCGATCGCGAATTATGAGATGAACGGGAATTGAAGATATAGAAGAGGACGCGCGTTGCGAAACGTCTAACGCGGCAGGAAAACCCATGCCAGTGAACCGGTTTCAGATCTGACGGTAGATCAAGCCGGGGTGCAGCATCACTTCATTTTCATGGGGTTGATCCAGCAGACAACCTTCACAGTCACATTTTGCCAGGCGATCGTAGCGATATTTGTAGCCATTGCTTTCGATCGTTTCATATATGGGTGTACCCAGATGACTGCCGATTTTGGGTCCGTAGTGTAGTTTTTCCATCACAAGTGCCTCGGTCTTACCTCACAGCCTCTTCAATAATTCTATCGACGCAGGACAACCGGGCTTTAGGTTTTTTCTCTGCATGACAGGCACTTAGCGCGGATTTGTGATCGCGGTCGCATCCCCCGGCCAGGATGGTTGCGAGAGGCGCAAGAAAAAACCCCGGCCGGCGCCGGGGTGCATGGTGAGGGTAAATAAACGCGTGTTCAGGCTGCCAACTGGCGCAGGACATACTGGAGAATGCCGCCATGGCGGTAGTATTCAATTTCCTGCGGGGTGTCGATGCGGACGCGGGCGGTGAAGGTCGTGGTCTGGCCGTCCTCAGCGGTCGCCGTGACCGTGACTTCCTTGACCGTGCCGTCATCCAGGCCTTCGATATTGAACACTTCACGGCCGGTTAGCCCCAGGGATGCGGCAGACTCTCCGTGCTTGAATTGCAGTGGCAGGATCCCCATGCCAACCAGGTTGGAGCGGTGGATGCGTTCATAACTTTCCGCAATGACGGCCCGTATCCCCAGCAGACGAGGCCCTTTGGCGGCCCAGTCACGGGATGAACCGGAACCGTATTCTTTGCCGGCCAGTACGATCAGCGGTACCTTGTCCCGCTGGTATTTCATCGCCGCGTCGAAAATACTCATGGCTTCGCCATCGGGCAAGTGCAGGGTCACCCCGCCTTCGGTGCCAGGTGCCAGCAGGTTGCGCAGGCGGATATTGGCAAAGGTGCCGCGCATCATCACTTCGTGGTTACCCCGGCGTGAACCCAGTGAATTGAAGTCTTTTTGTGCCACACCATTATCGAGCAGGTACATTCCGGCGGGACTGTCTGGTTTGATCGCCCCGGCAGGAGAAATATGGTCAGTGGTGACCGAATCACCCAGCAAGGCCAGGACCCGCGCACCCTGAATGTCAGTGATGACGCCCGCCTCTTTACTCATCCCGGCGAAATAGGGCGGGTTCTTCACATAGGTGGATTGCTCATCCCATGCAAACAATTGGCCTTCGGGGGAGGCCAGATTCAACCACCGGTCTTCGCCTTTGTAGACTTCAGCATAGGTTGCGGTGAACTCATCACGATTGACGCTATTCAGCACCACATCCTGAATTTCCTGCTGGCTGGGCCAGATATCTTTCAGGAACACATCATTGCCCTTGCTGTCCTGGCCGATGGGATCGTTATACAGATCAATATTCATGGTACCCGCCAGGGCGTAGGCGACGACCAGTGGCGGGGAGGCCAGATAATTCATGCGCACTTCGGCATGCACCCGGCCTTCAAAGTTGCGGTTGCCGGATAGCACGGAACAGACGGACAGGTTACCGTCGCTGATGGCCTGTGACACGGCTTCCGGCAAAGGACCGGAGTTACCGATGCAGGTGGCACAGCCATAACCCACGACATTGAAACCCAGGGTTTCCAGATCATCCAGCAGTCCGGCCTGGTGTAAATATTCCGTGACCACCCGGGAGCCGGGGGCGAGCGAGGTTTTGACCCAGGGCTTGCTGCGTAAACCCAGGGCCGCGGCTTTTCTTGCCACCAGGCCGGCACCGAGCATGACCGAGGGATTGGAGGTATTGGTACACGAAGTAATGGAGGCGATCACCACGGCCCCATCATCCAGGGTTACCGCTTCATCCCTGATGGTGGTCTGGCTGGGTTGACTCTGGATGTTCCTTTCCTGTTTCAAATCGGCCAGGGCCCGGGTAAACATTGCCTGGGCGTTGCGCAGGGGGACACGATCCTGGGGACGTTTCGGGCCGGCCAGGCTGGGTTCGATGGTCCCCATATCCAGTTCCACCACGCTGGAATACTCGGCCTCCGGCTGGCCGGGACTGCGATACAGGCCCTGCTCGGTGGCATAGGCCTGGACCAGTGCCAGTTGTTCGTCGCTGCGACCGGTGAGGCGTAAATAGTTAATGGTTTCGCCATCGATCGGGAAAATCCCGCAGGTCGCGCCGTATTCCGGTGCCATGTTGGCCAGGGTGGCCCGGTCGGCGAGGGACAGATGGTCCAGACCGTCCCCAAAGAATTCCACAAACTTGCCGACCACGCCGTGTTGACGCAGCATTTCGACCACGGTCAGCACCAGGTCCGTGGCAGTCGCGCCTTCGGGTAACTGGCCGGTGAGTTTGAAACCGACGACTTGCGGAATCAGCATCGAGACCGGCTGCCCCAGCATGGCGGCTTCGGCTTCAATCCCGCCGACGCCCCAGCCAAGCACACCCAGGCCGTTGACCATGGTGGTATGCGAATCGGTGCCCACCAGGGTATCCGGGTAGGCTTGCAGCACACCGTTGTTTTCCTGGGCGAACACCACGCGGGCGAGGTATTCGATGTTGACCTGATGCACGATGCCGGTATCCGGCGGCACGACTTTAAAGTTTGAGAAGGCTTTCTGGCCCCACTTGAGGAAGCTGTAGCGCTCCTGATTCCGCTGGTACTCGATTTCGGCGTTCTTTTGTACGGCATCGGCTGTCCCGAACACATCGATCTGTACCGAGTGATCAATCACCAGTTCAGCCGGTTGCAAGGGGTTGATCTTTTTGGGATCGCCACCCAATTGCTGCATGGCTTCCCGCATGGCGGCCAGATCCACCACCGCCGGGACCCCGGTAAAATCCTGCATCAGTACCCGGGCCGGGGTATAGGCGATCTCCTTGCTGGGTTCGGCTTCCGGGTCCCAGGCTGCCATGGCGCTGATGTCTTCCTTGGTGACGCTGCTGCCGTCTTCATGGCGTAACAGATTTTCCAGGAGGATCTTCAGGGAAAAGGGCAGGCGTTCGCTGCCGGGGACGGCATCCAGCCGGTAAATTTCGTGATCCTTACCGTTGACCGTCAAAATGGAACGCGCATCGAAACTGTTGCTCATGGGGACTCCTTGGAAAATCGATTCTTCTACCGCAGTGGGCAAACTGGGCGGGATTATACGCGAATCCGGACGGGGCTTGGATGCAAAGCGGCGAAAATCTGGGAAATTGAAACGGGGATGAACGCCCCGAGCGAACCACAGTGCCGGTTACACCCACGCCGATTGGGACTAGTGTAACTGGCGCAGAATTTCCTCATTCAGAATGCGCTCTGCCTCTGCGGCGAACCGTTTCCGCCGTAACAGGATCTGCCAGCGGCTGCCCCCCAGTTGCGCCCATAATACGGCCGAGCGCATCCCGGCCAGCAACAGGGCACGAATCTTGTTGGCCTGGTCGGGATTGGATAGATGCTGGCTTTCCCCGGAGACCATGATTTTGGGAGCGATCTGACTGATGGTTTCACTGTAGATATCCGCCAGGTTGGCGATCACATTCTCATGGGTAAGGTGAAAGTGTTCAGTTTGCCGCCGGGCCCGCTCAATTCCGGTCGCCAATGCCGCCAGCATGATTTTGTTCTTGCTGAGCTTGCGTTGCAGGTGCAACAGGCTGATCACATACCGGGCAGTATCGATATCACGCTGGGTGCTTTTTTCTCCCAGTTGATCCCGCAAGGTCATCAAGCCGGTGCGAAGATATTCCACCTGACCATATACCGCTTCGGTGTCGGGAGGATCGGTTTCGAAAATGCTGCGAATACAGATTTCAAAATCATGCTTGTCGACCGTGCCATTGACGGCCACGTCCTTTACCAGCGTGGTGGCCTGAAAAATGCCGGCCAGGGCCAGGGTTTTATCGCGCAGGTTACTCATACTTCAATCTTGTTTTTTCCAAATCTCATTGATAATGCCCCCGCCGAGGCAGACTTCACCCTGATAGAACACCACTGATTGGCCTGGGGTGACCGCCCATTGCGGCGTCTCAAAATACACCACGCAGCGATTGTCTGCGGCGCCTTCAATCGTACAGGTTGCGTCCTGCTGGCGATAGCGGGTCTTGGCGCTGCAGATCAGGGGGAGATCAGGCGAGACCCCCGCGACCCAGTGCAGATCAATTGCCGTCAAGCCCTGACTGTACAGCAGCGGATGGTCATGGCCATCGACGACAATCAGGACATTGTTTGTCAGGTCCTTGTCAGCCACATACCAGACGGCCCCTTCGTGACCCTTTACACCCCCAATACCCAGTCCCTGGCGTTGCCCCAGGGTGTAATACATCAGCCCTTCATGCCGACCGAGACGTTTGCCATCCGGGGTCTGGATTTCACCCGGCTGGGCCGGCAAATAGCGTTTCAGAAAAGCGCGAAAATCCCGTTCGCCGATAAAACAGATCCCGGTACTGTCCTTTTTGTTATAGGTGATTAAATGATGTTGCTCTGCCAGGGACCGGACCGCGGATTTCTCCAGTTCGCCCAGCGGGAACAGACTGCGGGCTAACTGTGCCTGACCCAGGGTGTAGAGAAAATAACTCTGATCCTTGGTAATGTCCTTGCCCCGCAGCAGGGTGTAGTGATCGCCCTTCCGGCCGATACGGGCGTAATGGCCGGTCGCGATATAGTCGGCTCCCTGGGCAAGGGCATAATCCAGAAACGCCTTGAACTTGATTTCACGGTTACACAGGATATCCGGATTCGGCGTGCGACTGGCCCGGTATTCCTGCAGAAAATAGGCAAACACCCGATCCCAGTATTGATCGGCAAAATTCACACCTTGTAACGGAATACCGAGCGTGTCACAGACCTGGCGCGCATCACGTAAATCATCTTCCGCGGCACAGTGGGTGTCGGTGTCATCACCTTCCCAGTTTTTCATAAACACGCCCTGCACCTCGTAACCCTGTTGCTTCAGGAGCAGGGCGGTGACCGACGAGTCCACGCCACCGGACATCCCCACGATGATGCGTTGGCCGGGCTGTTGGAGTGTTTGTGCCGACATGGAAAAAATCTGTACCAGTTATGACTGAAGCTAGACGCGCATCTTAACAGACAGAGTCACTAAACCGTTTGGGTTAACACAAGATCCCGGTAGAGTGAGAGGGGATAGCGTCGGCCAGCGACATAATCTTCGAGACAGGCCAGCACCAGCGGACTACGCAAGCGTTGGCGTTGTTGTTGTAACTCCGCCAGACTCAGCCACATTGTGCGCAAAATTCCACTGTCCAGGTTACGCCCGGGATCCGGATACAGCGCTTTGCCACTGAAGCAATGACGTAAATAGATCTCCTTGCTGCCCGGCAATTGCCAGCGATAAATACCAATCAAGGCTTGTGGTTCGAAATGCCAACAGGTCTCTTCCAGGGTTTCCCGTATCACCGCGGTGAGGAGGTCTTCTTCGGCTTCCACGTGGCCCGCCGGTTGATTGAAGACCGCTTCAGCGTTGTCGATTTCCTCGACCATGAGAAACCGGCCGTCCTGTTCGATGATGGCGGCGACGGTGACGTGCAGGTGAGGTGTGGCGGGCGTCAGAGTCATGACAGATTTCACTTTGGTCTATTTCAAGGCAGCGCCATTGGCCGGGCGCCAGGCCATTCAGGTTCCAGTTGCCCACAGCATAGCGAATCAGGCGAAGAGTGGGAAAGCCAACGGCAGCAGTCATCCGGCGGACCTGACGATTGCGACCTTCTGAAATTTTCAGTTCCAGCCAGCAGGTGGGGATGGCAGCGCGATAACGAATGGGTGGATTGCGTGGCCAGATGGGCGGTTCTGCTATGCGTTTTGCCTCGGCCGGGGCGGTGAGTCCATCCTTGAGTTGCACTCCCTGGATGAGTTGCTCGATTGCGGCTTGCGGCGGAATGCCTTCCACCTGTACCCAGTAGGTTTTCACCAGTTTATGGCGCGGATGGCTGATACAGTGTTGCACCTTGCCATCATCGGTCAGGACGAGCAGCCCCTCACTATCCTTGTCCAACCGCCCGGCGGGATAGAATCCGGCTAATTCAATGTAATCGGCCAGTACCGGCGCGGAGGCATGACTGCGGGAAAACTGGCTCAAGACCCCGTAGGGTTTGTTAAAGAGTAAGAGTTGGCTCATGTCATGTGATAAAGTGTGCGCACATATCCATAATAAAAATAGTTATATTAAATGCCGTATAAAAACAATAAAAAATTAAAGTTATCAGCGAATTATCTCGATAACCTCAGAATCGAGGATAATTTTATATGCTGAGTCACACACTCCAGGGACGCTTTCTGCTCATTGTCTTGCCTATTCTGCTTCTGGCGATCGGCGTGGTCGGCTATTCCCAGTACCTGGTTTACTCTGAATCATCCGCAAACCTGCAACAAAACTCCAGCAACACTCAGATCATTCTTCAGACCAAGAAGGTCAAGGAAGCTCTCCAGGACCTCGAACTCAGCCTGCACCGCGATGTGATCCTGGCAGCGCCTTACACGCCCGCCATTGCACAGGAGATGGTGAGGAAAAATGAACACCTGCAATTGGCCTTCCAAGGCATGCAAACAGGTCTGCAGCAATCAACAGCGTTTGCTGAGAAGCTCGAGCCGATTTTAAACCTCTCCGACAAGTTGGGAGAAGAATTGAGTGACATTAGTGAGAGGTTTGCAGACTATCCGGCCTGGCGCGGTGACCGGGAGATCGTGACGAACAAGTTGCAGGCCTGTTTTACGGAAGCCCGGCAACTGCTGAAGGAAATCGAGGTACAGGAACGTAATTCCGCCGACCGGTTCATGATGCAGTCACACAAGGTAGCGAATAAGCTTTCTTACCTGATGTGGTTTTCTTTGTTTGTCGTGATTGCCATCATCACGATTGGCTATTTTGTGTTTGAAGTTTTGGTCCGCCGCCCGGTGCTTCAGGTCGCCAGTGCCCTGAATGCCGAAGCGGCAGGTCAGGAACCGGTGTTACCGGCAGGTGAGATTAAATCGACAGAAAACCGGCTACTTGTTGATGCCTTCAATAACATGCGCGAGCAAGTCAACTCACGCCAGGTGCGTCTGGAAGCGATACTCGACCATGCGGCAGAAGGTATCATCACCTATGATGAAAACCGTGTCATTGAATCCTTTAACCGGGCAGCCGAGAAACTGTTCGGTTACACGGAGGCTGATGTTGCTGGCAAAAAACTGGACATGCTGTTCACCAGCAACATGTTCGATAATGCGTCTATCAATTTTCAATATCTATTGACGCCTGAAAAAATTGACGAAGAAGAAGATAAAAAAGTTGAAATCAACGCCCGCCGGAAAGACGGTAACGTATTTCAGTCGGTCATCAAAATCAGCAGTTATAACATAAACGGTAATATCAGGTTCACCGCGATTGTAGAAGACGTCAGTGAACATAAGGCCATGATCGAAAATCTGCGCCGCCTCGCCGAACATGACGGCCTGACAGGTTTATATAACCGCTATTATTTCATGCAGGAAGTCGAACATCTGGTTGACAGAGTGGCGCGCCAGGCCGCGCCCACTACAGCCTTGTTGTATCTTGATCTGGATAATTTCAAGTACGTGAATGACACCCTGGGGCATATTGCCGGCGATGAATTACTGGTACAAATCACCCTTATCTTGCAGAAACGTACGCGGCGCAGTGATTTGCTGGCGCGTATTGGTGGCGATGAATTTGCAATGATACTGTACGATGTCAATGAGGAACAGGCACTCGAAGTCGCGGAAATGTTTCGCCAGAATATTCATGACTATAAATTCATGTATCAGGGTGAAACCGTGGATGTCGGTTGCTCCCTGGGCGTGGTTATGGTGAAACCCGGCACCAGCACTGAAGACCTGATCGCCTGGGCGGATTATTCCTGCCATGCCGCCAAGCTTGCCGGTAAAAACAAGATACATCTGTATACCAAGGACGATCAGAAAGACATCATTGGCTTATATGATGACATCGGCTGGACGCGACGGATTAAACAGGCGTTGGAAGACGATATGTTTGTCATTGCCTGTCAGCCGATCAAGGATCCGGCCGGGGAAACCATGCATTTTGAAATTTTACTCAGGATGCAGGATGAAGAAGGGAATATCATTATGCCATCCGGTTTTATTCCACCGGCCGAACGTTTCGGATTGATGCCAAGTATCGATCGATGGGTCATTCATCATGCCGTCCTGTTGTTGAAATACGCGTCCAAATTCACACCTGAACTCAGTGTTAATCTTTCGGCGGCATCATTTCGTGACGACAGCATTATCGACTATATCACCGAGAAAATCGAAGAGAACAACATTGAAGCCAATCGCCTGACTTTCGAAATCACCGAAACCGTTGCGATGTCTGATCTTTCAATGACCGCACATAATCTGCAGCGGTTGCAGGAACTGGGTTGTCAAACCTCGCTGGATGATTTCGGTGCCGGTTATGCTTCTTACGCTTATCTGAAAGACCTGCCCGTTCATTTTGTTAAAATCGATGGTTCATTTATCACCGGGCTGGTGCATAACAAATTGAACCGGGAAATTGTCCAGTCGATGCACAATATCGCGCATATCATGGGGAAGAAGACTGTCGCCGAATTTGTCGAGAATAAAGAGACTGCCCGAATCTTGACAGATATGGGAATCGACTACCTGCAAGGCCACTATATTGGTAAACCGCAAATCACCTCGTTTGCACTGGACCACCCCTTCTCGGGTGACGAAACCGACTAAACACACAACCGCGTTAATGGCGAATCGCTTTTGCCTGTATAGGCTGTGCCTGACCAAGCTGTTATAATCCTGTCCCGTTTTTAATTCTGCCCCGTTTCTGGAGTTCCCATGGGATACGAAAAAATAACAGTGCCGGCAAGTGGCGAAAAAATCAGTGTGAGTTCAACTGGCGCTTTGCAGGTTCCCGATAAGCCGATTATTCCATTTATAGAGGGTGACGGGATTGGTGTGGATATCACGCCCGTGATGAAAAAGGTCACCGATGCAGCAGTGGCCAGGGCCTATGGCGGCAAGCGTGAGATCCAGTGGATGGAAATCTACGCCGGAGAAAAGTCGACGCGGATTTATGACAGTGATACGTGGTTGTCCGAGGAGACCATGAACGCGGTTCGTGAATTCAGCGTGGCCATCAAGGGTCCGCTAACCACGCCAGTGGGTGGCGGGATACGCTCTCTGAATGTCACGCTGCGCCAGGATCTGGATTTGTATGTCTGTCTGCGGCCGGTACGCTATTACGATGGTACGCCGAGCCCGTTGAGGGAACCGGAAAAAACCGACATGGTGATATTCCGGGAAAACTCAGAAGATATTTATGCCGGCATTGAATGGGCCGCCGGCAGTGAAGACGTCCAAAAAGTGATTACCTTCCTGCAGGATGAAATGGGTGTTTCCAAAATCCGTTTTCCGGAAACTTCCGGTATCGGTATTAAACCGGTTTCCAGCGAAGGCACCAAGCGACTGGTACGAAAAGCGATTCAATACGCAATTGATAACGATCGCAGTTCTGTGACGCTGGTACACAAGGGCAACATCATGAAATTCACCGAAGGGGCATTCAAGGAATGGGGCTATGAACTGGCGCGGGAAGAATTCGGCGCGAAGGAGCTGGATGGGGGGCCCTGGTGCAGCTTTAACAATCCCGGTAGCGGGAAGGAAATTGTCGTCAAGGATGTCATCGCCGACGCTTTTCTGCAACAGATCCTGTTACGCCCCGAAGAATATGATGTCATCGCGACCCTTAACCTGAACGGTGACTACATCTCGGATGCGCTCGCGGCACAAGTCGGGGGGATCGGGATTGCCCCGGGTGCCAACCTGTCTGATTCGGTAGGCCTGTTTGAAGCGACCCATGGTACGGCCCCCAAGTATGCCGGGCAGGACAAGGTCAACCCCGGTTCGTTGATCCTGTCAGCAGAAATGATGTTGCGCCATCTTGGCTGGACAGAAGCCGCGGATCTGATCGTGAAGGGCATGTCCGCTGCGATTGCGGCCAAGACGGTGACCTATGATCTGGAGCGCTTGATGGACGGCGCGACCCTGCTGAGTTGTTCCGGTTTTGGCGATGCGATTATCAGTCACATGTGAACCCTCGGTTCACCAGGGATGAACCGATATTAATGGAAACGGCCCATGCCCCGCACCAACACGGGGCGGTTTTACTCTGGCGCGGTTAGTTCAAGGGGCAGAATCAGCAGACAGGCGTATCGATGTGGCATGCATGCCCTTGGGACCCTGCGTGGATTCAAATTCGACAAGCTGACCTTTTTTGAGTGTTTTGTAGCCTTCCATGCTGATGGCTGAAAAATGCGCAAAAATGTCTTCACCGCCATCCGCAGGGGCAATAAAACCATAACCTTTGGCGTTGCTAAACCATTTGACTGTACCGGTAGACATGCCTTCCTTGCCTCCTTGTCATCTGTGAGCTCAATAGTGCGGGTGCATAGAGAAATTGTCATTAAAAACAGATACCTGAAACAATTTCAATGTGAGGCCACGCGGCGTTCACAGCGATAAATATAGCCAAATCCCCCTTGTTTGCCTGTGAAAGAAACCACATAAAAGGCAGGTAGGCATCCTGTATTAGCATCAGCTAAAATCAGAATCATGAGTGAGAAACAGTATCCCGATCGATTTGATGACAATCTGGCATTGGAAGAGGCCAAGCCCAAACTCAAACGGCCGCCAATGTATAAAGTTGTCCTGATTAATGACGATTACACACCTATGGAGTTTGTGGTACACATTCTCGAGGCGTTTTTTGGCATGAATCGTGAAAAAGCTACCCATATCATGCTGAATGTGCACACCAAGGGCAAAGGCGTGTGTGGTGTTTATCCGCGTGATATTGCGGAAACCAAGGTGGCACAGGTGAACGAATATTCACGCCAGAATGAACATCCACTTTTATGTACGATGGAAGCTGATTCCTGACGCGAAAGGCAGACAGTTATGTTGAATAAAGAACTGGAAAATGCACTCAACCAGGCATTCAAGCAAGCCCGGGAACAACACCACGAATTCATGACCGTGGAGCACCTGTTGCTGGCCCTGCTCGATAACTCTTCGGCAGCGGATATCCTCAAGGCCTGTGGCGCCAACCTGACGGAACTGCGACAGGATTTGCTCACCTTCCTGGAAGAAACCACCCCGTTGTTACCACCCCATGAAGATCGGGAAACACAACCCACGCTGGGTTTTCAGCGGGTACTTCAACGAGCAGTGTTTCATGTGCAGTCGTCGGGGAAACGTGAAGTCAGTGGCGCCAATGTGCTGGTGGCGATATTCAGTGAACAGGAATCCCAGGCGGTTTACTTTCTGAAAAAACAGGACATCTCGCGGCTGGAAGTCGTCAACTATATTTCCCATGGGATCTCGCGGGTACGGGATGACGAACAGCTCGAACACCAGGTGGACACTGAAGAAGAAGCGGAGGAGATGGGAGGGCAGAATCCGTTGCAACAGTTCACCAGCAATCTGAACGAACTCGCTCGCATCGGTAAAATTGATCCCCTCATCGGGCGACGTGATGAAATCGAACGCACCATCCAGGTCTTGTGTCGGCGGCGCAAGAACAATCCTCTGTTCGTCGGTGAGGCCGGTGTGGGCAAGACCGCCCTGGCAGAAGGCTTGGCCAAAAAAATTGTTGAAGGTGAAGTTCCCGAAATTCTCTCGGACTATTCCATTTATGCGCTGGATCTCGGGGCCTTGCTGGCAGGGACCAAGTATCGTGGTGATTTTGAAAAACGCCTCAAGGCTGTGCTGGCACAACTGAAACGCCAGGAACATGCCATTCTGTTCATTGATGAAATTCACACCATTATCGGTGCCGGTGCCGCTTCCGGCGGGGCAATGGACGCCTCCAATCTTGTCAAGCCGGTATTGGCCAGCGGGGATCTGAAATGCATTGGCTCAACCACCTATCAGGAATACCGTGGCATCTTTGAAAAAGATCGGGCCCTGGCCCGCCGTTTCCAGAAAATCGATGTGCCGGAGCCGACGGTGGAAGAATGCGTGCAGATTCTGGAAGGGTTGAAGTCCCGCTTCGAGGAACATCACGAAGTCCGCTACACCCATCAGGCCTTACGTACCGCGGCGGAACTTTCCGAACGCTATATCAATGATCGGCACCTGCCAGACAAGGCCATTGACGTGATTGATGAAGCCGGCGCGAATCAGCGTATGCAGACGCCTTCCAAGCGTAAAAAGACCATTGGCGTCAGGGATATCGAAGCGATTGTCGCCAAGATCGCGCGCATCCCGCCCAAAACGGTTTCGTCGGACGACATGGAAGTGCTGCGTAACCTGGCGCGGGATCTGAAACTGGTGATTTACGGTCAGGATGAAGCGGTGAGCAGCCTGAGTGATGCCATTAAATTATCACGTTCCGGTTTATCAATAGAGCAAAAACCCATTGGCAGTTTCCTGTTTGCGGGCCCCACCGGCGTGGGGAAGACCGAAGTTACCCGGCAACTGGCCCGCATCATGGGTATCGAGCTGATCCGCTTCGACATGTCCGAATATATGGAACGCCATACCGTGTCCCGCTTGATTGGTGCGCCGCCCGGCTATGTCGGTTATGACCAGGGTGGCTTGCTGACGGAGGAAATCACCAAACATCCGCATGCCGTACTGCTACTGGATGAAATCGAAAAAGCCCATCCGGATGTCTTCAACCTGTTGTTGCAGGTCATGGATCACGGCACGCTGACAGACAACAACGGGCGTAAGGCCGATTTTCGCAATGTTATTCTGGTAATGACCACCAATGCCGGTGCGGATCAGATGAACCGGAGTTCCATTGGCTTCAGTACTCAGGATCACAGTTCCGATGCCATGGAAGTCATTAAAAAGACCTTTACGCCTGAATTCCGCAACCGCCTGGATGCGATTATCCAGTTCAAGCAACTTGGCCCCGAGACCATCAGTCAGGTGGTCGACAAGTTCCTGTTCGAACTGGAAGGTCAACTGGAAGAGAAGGGTGTCACGCTCGAAGTCGATACCGAGGCCCGCACCTGGCTTGCGATGCATGGCTATGATCCCAACATGGGTGCCCGACCCATGGCACGCTTGATCCAGGAAAAAATCAAGAAGCCACTGGCGGAAGACCTGTTATTCGGCAAGCTGGCGAATGGAGGTCACATCACTATCAGTGTGCGTGACGACGCCTTACATTTCGATCTTGAAGGGAAAAACGAACTGGCAACCCAGTGACGCGGCATCTGTCCCGCTGAGACCGGTTGTTTATTATCGACCCCGGAAGACGATGCGACCTTTGGTCAGGTCGTAGGGAGTTAATTGCACAGTGACCTTGTCGCCGGTCAGGATGCGGATATAGTGTTTGCGCATCTTACCGGAAATGTGGGCCGTCACGACATGACCATTTTCCAGCTCAACGCGAAACATAGTGTTCGGCAGGGTTTCTACCACCGTGCCTTCCATTTCAATATGTTCTTCTTTTGCCATCCGGTGTAAATACTCTCGGTTTCAGGGGCTACAAAAAATCAAGCGCGAATGATGCCTCAATTCGCGCCAATTTTCAAAAGATCCGAAGGAAAGTTTATCAATCCGATGCCGGAATTGGCACCGAAATGGGAACGCGTTGTCTGTCTCTAAACGGCGACTGCGCGTTGCCAGTCCACCGTGGACCAGGCAACATGGGGGTGAGTCAGATCGTCTTCCAGGACGATCTCCATTCCCAACAGTTTACTCATTGTACCCAGATTGTGTATTTCCGCCAGTTGGCCTTGCAAACGGGCAAAATGGGTCCGGTTTAGATACAGCACATTGGGCCGAAAACCATGCTCCTGTTCAAACTCGTGCGCGAGTTGATAGATGAAGCTCAGCATATCGTCCTCCTGGTCACTGTTCCGGTGAGGTCTCCTTACCTCGTTTGACTGCGTATACCGCAGCGGGTTCACACCATGTTTCTCAGCCATCAAGCTCTATATCGGCTGAGACAAATTGCGACTTAAATGTTCTTTTTTCCTCCAACTGGTTGATAATGGCCATATTTTAAACAGGTGGTTTGGTCCGCCATGTCAGGCCGTCAAAGTATTCCAGCGGTTGATACTGGGTCTTGTAGTCCATCTTCGGCGCTGCGGGATTCCAGTAACCCAGATAAACCCAGTCACGGCCCGAATCGTGCGCTTGCTGAATCTGGCTCAATATGGCGTAAACTCCCAGACTGCGTCGGCTTTCCCCTGGATCATAAAAGGTATATACCGCAGATAAACTGTCATTACATTGATCTACCACAGCTACGGCGAGGATTTCCTTGTGCTGGCGGAACTCATACAAAACAGTGTTGGACCACGTGGCACTTATCACGCGGCGGTATGCCTGCGGGTCATTGCTGTCCATACTGCCACCCGGATGACGCGCCTGCATATAACGTCGGTAAAGGTGAAAGTGTACCGTATTGAATTCAGCGGGGCGAATACGCAGTTCCAGATCCTTGTTGCGTTGCTGACAACGGCGTTGGCTGCGGTTGGGAACAAAAGCGGCGACCGGTACCCGCACCGGCACACACAGACGACACTTGCCACAATGCGGCCGATACACATGTTCACCGCTACGTCGAAAGCCGACCTGGGACAAGATCTGGTAGGTTGACATGCTCATTGTGGCTTCCGGATCAACAAACAGCGTCACCGCTTCCCGATCAGCCAGGTAACTGCAGGGATGGGGGAGACTGCTGTAGAACCGCAGGGCGTGTAGTGCACGATAGAGGCGATTTTCGTCATTCATGGGCGAGTGGCTATCCCGAGAAGACTATCGTTATAGCTAACTATAGCCACTTTTAGCAAAAACAACACAGACTGGTTAATTTGTAACCATACTACCCGTCGTGCAGTTTACTTGACTTATTGAAAAGAGGTAATGAATTATCAATTTGGTGCTAAAGTATCAAGCGATGCTGGAGATAAGATCGGCATCGAATTCCCAGCTATCATTTTCAGCCGGCTGGCGACAGCATTGATTTAGCAGCCTTACAAAGTCAAGCCGGGGGATGAGTTCAGCCCCAAACTGATTCAGGTAGGCCGTCTCAATCTGGCAATCGATTAATTTAAACTGCCAACGTTGTAATTGTCGTACCAGACAGACAAATGCAACCTTGGATGCCTCAGAAACACGACTGAACATCGATTCACCATAAAAGACCTTGCCAAGGGTAACACCATAGAGCCCACCCACCAGCTTGCCATTCAACCAGCTTTCCACCGAGTGAGCATGACCGGTCTGATGGAGTCGTATATATGCCTGTTGCATTTCATCCGTGATCCACGTGCCCAGGCCATCGGTACGGGGTTCACTACAGGCCCGTATGACATCGCCGAATGCGGAATCAAATGTGATTGTAAAATTATGTTTACGCAAGGTTTTGCGTAAACTGCGCGAGATATGCAATTTATCGGGAAACAATACCGAGCGGGGATCAGGTGACCACCAGAGAATAGGCTGATCCCCACTGTACCAGGGAAAAATCCCCCGTTGATAAGCAGCAAGCAACCTTTCAATCGATAGATCGCCACCGACACCCAGCAAGCCATTTGGATCATGCAACGCCAATGACACATCCGGAAAGTCGTCGGGATCAGTCGGGTTGAGCCAATAGGGGGCGGTCATTTCAAGATATCAAAGGTAGAGTAAATTCTGACAATCAGCATAACAAAAAGAAATCACCAGATCGTACGGTGTCAAATTCGTTTCAGGTGTTTTTAAACGGCGAGTGCTCGTGTAATTCGGCAATATAATGTTCCATCCCTTTCAGTTCATGGTCGACGAACTGCTGGATCGGGTCTTTAAAGCGTTCATCAGCAATCCAGTGGGCTGACCAGGTCCTGGCTGGCAAAAACCCGCGGGCGATTTTGTGCTCGCCCTGGGCGCCGGGTTCAAATCGTTGTAGTCCGTTATTAATGCAATACTCCAGCCCCTGGTAATAACAGGCTTCAAAATGCAGGCTGTGGAATGCCTGGCTGCAACCCCAATGACGACCGTACAGGGTTTCACTGCCGCGCACATTAAATGCCCCGGCGACGTATTCGTCCTGATGTTTCGCCAGCACCAGCACAACATTGCGTGGCATGGTCTGGGCGATTTCCTGAAAGAATTCCAGGGAAAAGGTGGCATAACCGTACTTGCGATCAAAGGTGCTGGTATAGAAGTGATGGTAGATTTGCCATTGCGCTTCACTGGCTTCATCGCCATGCAGGACCTCAAGCGTAATATCCTGGTCTTTCACCCGGCGGCGTTCCTGGCGGATTTTTTTGCGCTTGCTGGAGCTGAAGTGGCTGAGATAGTCGTCGAAACTTTGATAATCCTGGTTGCGCCAGTGAAACTGGCAACCGAGACGCAGCATGTACTCCGGTTGTTGCTCGAATAACGCGGTATCCTGTGCACTGGTAAATAACCAGTGTAGCGATGAAACTTTTATATTACGTGCATGCTCGGTTGCGGCAGTGATCATGGCCTGTGCCACAGTTGGATAGTCAGATTGCGGATGCACCAGCAACCGTTGACCCGTTGCGGGGGTATAGGGAATGGCGACGACCAGCTTGGGATAATACGGCAAGCCGCTACGTTGATAGGCATCGGCCCACGTCCAGTCAAACACCAGTTCACCGTAAGAGTTATCTTTCAGATACATCGGTGCGGCGCCGACCAGCTTGTCGTTATCCCGCGCCAGCAGATATTGCGGGTACCAGCCAAAGGTTTTTCCTACCGCATCATGGCGTTCCATGGCGCTCAGAAATTCATGCCGCGCGAAGGGATTGTCGGCATGCACGAGAGCATTCCATTCCGTGGTGGCAACTTCGGACAGACTACCGAGTATTTGGAAATCCATAATAATTAAAGGGACGAGGGATAAACGAGAAGGGACGAGTGACGAGTGACGAGTGACGAGGAATAAAGAAAAGGGACACGGGACGAGTGACGAGTGACAAAAGTAGGGACGAGTTACGAGTGACGAGGATAAGTATGTGCCGGGCGATATCTGAAGTTATTGGCATTTAGTATCATTTATTCTGTAGATTCAAAACCATGGTAACAGCAAGCTTTGTTTCAATCAGATCATATCATTGATCTTTATTTTCCTCGTTCCTAGTCACTCGTCCCTCGTTACTTTCTTTGATCACTCGTCACTCGTCACTCGTCCCTTGTTACTTGTTACTGGTTTTCGTCCAGATAACGTTCCGCATCCAGTGCGGCCATGCAACCCGAACCCGCGGAGGTAATGGCCTGACGATAAATATGATCCGCGACATCCCCGGCGGCAAATACCCCCGGCACACTGGTGGCGGTGGCATTACCTTCGGTACCACTCTTGATCTTGATATAACCGTGATCCATCTCCAGTTGGCCTTCAAAAATGTCGGTATTGGGTTTATGACCAATGGCAATAAACACGCCCATTACGTCGATTTCTTTGGTGTTGCCATCTTCCGTACTCTTGATCCGGATCTTGTTAACCCCGCTGGCGTCACCCAGTACTTCATCCAGCTCATGGTTCCATTCGATAGTGACATTGCCGTTTTTGGCTTTTTCCATCAGTTGGTCAGCAAGAATTTTCTCGGAACGAAATTTATCCCGCCGATGAATAACGGTGACATGCTTGGCAATATTAGACAGATAGATGGCTTCTTCCACTGCGGTATTACCGCCACCGACCACGGCGACATTCTGGTTTTTATAGAAGAAACCGTCACAGGTTGCACAACCGGAGACGCCTTTGCCTTTGAAGGCTTCTTCAGAAGGCAAACCGAGATACATGGCTGATGCGCCGGTCGCGATAACCAAGGCATCGCAGGTATAGACACCGGAATCACCGGTGAGGGTATAGGGTTTCGAACCCAAGTCGACCTTGTTGATGTGATCGAAAATGATTTCTGTCTCAAACCGTTCCGCATGCTGACGCATCCGATCCATCAGACCAGGCCCTTGCAGACCTTCCGGATCCCCGGGCCAGTTATCAACTTCCGTGGTGGTCATGAGCTGGCCGCCTTGTTCCAGCCCGGTAATCAGCACCGGATTGAGGTTGGCGCGGGCGCCATATACTGCGGCGGTGTAACCGGCGGGACCTGAGCCGAGGATCAGCAGGCGACAATGTTTGGCTTCACTCATGTGTTAGACTCCACGAAAAATGTGAACAAGGATTACTCACGATTGTATCTATTGATAGTCCGCGGAACCGCCAAAGGGTTCCGCGGGTCGAAAAATGCGTAGCCGCAATGGTACGCAATGCCAACACAAGGGTAAAGTCAACGAATGAAGATAGGGATCCCTCGCGAAGTTAAAACACTGGAAGGGCGTGTTGCCTTGATTCCGGATGCTGCCGCTCATCTTGTGCGTCAGGGTCATCGCGTTTATGTGCAACAGGACGCGGGACAGTTAAGCGGTTACCCGGATGACGATTACCGCAAGGTCGGCGTGGAAGTACTGCCGGATGCGACGAGTCTGTATGCCGCAGCGGAAATGATCGTCAAGGTCAAGGAGCCTCAACCGGAAGAATTCGATTTACTACGCCAGGATCATCTCCTGTTTTCCTATCTCCATCTGGCTGCCGAACCGGCGCTGACTGAAGCATTGTTAAACATCGGTCTCACCGCGGTGGGGTTTGAAACAGTCAGGGCTGGCCGGCAATTGCCCTTGCTTGCCCCGATGAGTGATATTGCCGGGCGCATTGCCGTGCAAATCGGTGCGCACCTGTTGCATCAGCCGCAGGGCGGGCGGGGTCTGTTACTCGGCGGCCTGCCTGCGGCCGAGCGGGGTAACGTGGTTATCCTCGGCGGCGGCACGGCTGGCGGTAATGCCGCGTTGATGGCCGCGGCCATGGGTGCCAATGTGACGGTCTTTGATCGCAACCGTGACAAACTCGCGGCGATGCGGGCGCTGGGCAACAATGTCACCGCGCTCTATCCCTTTGATACGGCAATCCATGAGATGGTGATCCAGGCGGATCTGCTGGTGGGCGCGGTGTTGATCCCGGGCGCCAAAGCCCCGCATCTGGTGAGTGCCGACACGGTCCGTGAGATGCGCGACGGCAGTGTTATCATTGATATCTCGGTGGACCAGGGAGGCTGTATCGAGACCACCCGGCCAACCAACTATGCCCAGCCCACCTTCATCTGGGAAGGGGTGGTGCATTTCGGCGTTACCAACATGCCGGGCGCGGTGCCCCGGACGGCCTCACAGGCGTTGTCGGTTGCCCTGGTTCCTTATATTCTGCGCCTGACAGAAGCGAACTGGCGTGAGCAGCCGGATCTCCAGGCGGGCATCAATGTCGAGGCCGGCAAGCGGGTGCTGGAAACACTGCTGGACAAGTGAGCGGTCAATTGTAATAATCCTTAAATTATAAATAGTTACGTAGACTTCCTTAGAAAAAAATTAAGATTGTGGCGCAGGCGAGTCAAAAACTCAGCGAACGGACCCCCTTAGCCAGCCATTTGCGGCGTGGCTTGCGGGAAGGGGCCCTGTTCATCTTCGGTTTCGGGGCGATTTATTTCTTTATGGCCCTGGGCAGTTTCCATCCTGCCGATCCCGGTTGGTCGACCAGCGGCCTGCAGGAAGGGCGGATTGCCAACATGGGTGGCCCGGTCGGGGCCTGGTTTGCTGACGTATTCCTGACCTTGTTTGGTTACCTGGCCTACCTGTTTCCACTGATGGTGGGTTATACCGGCTGGCTGTTATTTCAGGATCGCCGCTCCGAGTCGCCGTTTGATATGCGGGCGTTTGGCCTGCGCACCGGCGGCTTTATCCTGACGGTAGCGGCGGGCTGTGGCCTGGCCAGCCTGCACGACACCGCGCTGATCAGCCCCTTGCCGGTGAATGCCGGCGGGATTCTGGGAGACTTTGTCGGCGGCGTCATGAAGGATGCGTTCAGTTTTCTCGGGGCCACCTTGTTGTTGCTGGCACTGTTTTTCAGCGGCTTCACGCTGGCCACCAATTTATCCTGGTTGAAATTCATGGATCTGACCGGCGCACTCACCCTGCATGCGCTGGCCTGGTCGCGGGGTCGCGTTACCGCGCTGCGTGAATTGATTCAGGCTCGCCGCGCCAAACGCGAACGCGAATCCACCTACCGGGTGAGAGTCGAGCCCAAGGTAGAACAACAGGTGAAGCGGCCCCCGCCGGTGATCAAGAAACCGGAGAAGCCCGTCAAGCAGAGCGACCGGGTGGAACGTGAGAAACAGGTGCCCCTGTTTGTCACTGAAATGGATTCCGCCCTGCCGGCACTGTCGTTGCTGGATGAGGCGACGCCCAATAAATATCGCATGTCGGAAGAGGCCTTACAGGCCATGTCGCGCCTGGTAGAAAGTAAATTGCGTGACTTCGGCGTCGAGGTGCAGGTCGAAGAGGTCCACCCCGGTCCGGTGATCACGCGGTTTGAACTGCAGCCCGCTCCCGGGGTCAAGGTCAGCCAGATCACCAACCTGGCCAAAGACCTGGCGCGCTCGCTGTCTGCCATCAGCGTGCGGGTGGTGGAAGTGATACCAGGCAAGACCACGGTGGGTCTGGAGATTCCCAATGAGCAACGCGAAATCGTGCGGTTGAGCGAAGCCCTGAAATCCAGTCAATTTGCCGATGCCAAATCGCCGCTGACGCTGGCGCTGGGCAAGGACATCAGCGGTCAACCGGCGGTGGCGGATCTGGCACGCATGCCGCACTTACTGGTGGCCGGTACCACCGGGGCAGGGAAGTCCGTGGCCCTGAACGCCATGATTCTCAGTTTGCTGTATAACGCCGCCCCCAAGGATGTGCGTTTGATTCTGATCGATCCGAAGATGCTCGAATTGTCTGTCTATGACGGCATCCCACATCTGTTGGCCCCGGTCGTCACCGACATGAAAGAAGCCGCCAATGCCCTGCGCTGGTGTGTGGCGGAAATGGATCAACGCTACAGGCTGATGGCCGCACTCAAGGTCCGCAACATCAGCGGTTTTAATCGCAAGGTCATGGAAGCCAGGGCCGCCAAAAAGCCCATCATGGACCCCCTCCATCCGGCCGACTCCGAATTGCCGCCACAAGAGCTGCAACCGATGCCTTACATCGTGGTGGTGGTGGATGAGCTGGCTGACATGATGATGGTGGTGGGCAAGAAAGTGGAAGAGCTGATCGCCCGTCTGGCGCAGAAAGCCCGGGCCTCCGGGATCCATTTGGTTCTCGCCACGCAGCGTCCCTCGGTGGATGTCTTGACCGGGCTGATCAAGTCCAATATTCCGACCCGAATCGCCTTCCAGGTGTCTTCACGGGTGGATTCACGCACCATTCTGGACCAGATGGGCGCGGAGCAATTACTTGGTCATGGCGACATGTTGTATCTGCCACCGGGAACGGCGGTCCCGATCCGGATTCACGGTGCCTTCGTGGATGATCACGAAGTCCACAAAGTGGTGGATAGTTTGAAGAAGAGTGGTCGGCCTCAATACATCGAGGAAGTCGTGGCGGGATCACCCGAAACCGATGCGGCGGGCATGCCGGGTATCGATAGTGATACCGAGGCCGATCCGCTGTATGACCAGGCCGTGCGAATTGTGACTGAAACCCGCCGCGCCTCCATTTCAGGGGTGCAGCGCCGGTTGAAGATCGGTTACAACCGGGCGGCACGGATGGTTGAAGCCATGGAACAGGCCGGGATCGTCGGTCCGCTGGAAAGCAATGGCAATCGCGAAGTCCTGGCGCCACCCCCACCGGAAGATTGATGCACATGAAATTTTTGCTGGTTATTTTTTCTGTCTTGGTAAGTGTTCAGGTGCAGGCGCAAAGTCTGCAAACGCGTTTCTCCGGGCTCGACAGTTTCAGCGCCGAGTTCACCCAGAAACTGTTTGATGCCGATCAGGTCATGCAGGAAGAGAGCAGCGGTGTGTTACGGGTGCAACGACCCAACCGCTTCAATCTCGAATATCGTCAGCCATATTACCAGCTCTACATTGCTGATGGCCGGGAACTGTATTTTTATGACAAGGACCTGGAGCAGGTGACGGTGAAAGCACAGCAAGGCATGCTGGAAAACACCCCGGCCATGCTGCTGAGTAATCCCGCCAGGCTGGATCAGCTCTATTACGTTAAATCCCTGGGCGAAGAAGAGGGATTGTTCTGGTACGAACTGACACCCAAACAGCCTGGTGGAAGTTTCGACCGTATTAATCTGGCATTCAAGAGCAACGAACTGCGTGTGATGGAATTGCAGGACAGCTTCAGTCAAACCACGCGCCTGAGGTTCAAAAACATACAACACAATCCCGATCTCAATCCCCAGTTGTTCCGGTTCACCCCGCCCAAAGGCGTGGATGTGATCCGCCAGTAACGCCATGGCACAGACCGACGACATGTTCGAGGCGCCGCGCCAGCTGGACGCCGACCAGAGCGTCTGGCAACCTCTGGCCGATCGCATGCGCCCGCAAAGCCTGGATGAGATAACCGGACAGGGACATTTGCTTGGCCGCGACAAACCCCTGTATCAGGCGATTGAAGCCGGCAGGCTGCACTCGATGATTTTCTGGGGGCCACCCGGCACCGGCAAGACCACACTCTCGCGCATGATCGCCCGCTACTGTCAGGCCGAATTCATCAGTCTCTCCGCTGTCTTGTCGGGAGTGAAAGATATTCGTGCCGCCGTTGACAAGGCACGTAGCCTGCGTGAGGTACAGGGTAGACCCAGTGTGTTGTTTGTCGACGAGGTGCATCGATTTAACAAGGCACAACAGGATGCGTTTTTACCGTTTGTCGAAGACGGCACCGTTACCTTTATTGGGGCGACCACGGAAAATCCCTCGTTTGAACTCAATAACGCCTTGCTATCCCGCGCCCGGGTATATGTATTAAAAGCCCTGCAACCCGGGGATCTGGTTCAGGTCATCGATCGCGCGCTGAGCGACAAACAACGGGGTCTGGGGAACAAGGCCATCGAACTGGCGGATGAGTTAAAACAGCGCCTGGCGGTGATCGCCGATGGGGATGCACGCCGTGCCCTGAACCTGTTGGAAATTGCTGCTGATCTGGCCACGGAACGGGATGGTCGCAGTGTGATTTCCGAGGTCACGCTGGATGAAGTACTCAGCACGGGGGTGCGTCGTTTTGATAAACAGGGCGAAGCTTTTTATGATCAGATTTCCGCCCTGCATAAGTCAGTACGGGGTTCCGCGCCGGATGCGGCATTATACTGGCTGGTGCGAATGCTGGATGGCGGCTGCGATCCTTTATATATAGCCCGGCGAGTGGTGCGGATGGCCAGTGAGGATATCGGCAATGCCGATCCCCGCGCGCTGACCCTGGCACTGAATGCCTGGGATGTGCAGGAGCGTCTGGGCAGTCCGGAAGGGGAACTGGCCATTGCCCAGGCGGTGATTTATCTGGCTTGTGCGGCCAAGAGTAACGCTGTCTATACCGCCTTTAATCAGGCGATGGCGGAAGTAAAAGAGGCGGGTTCGGCAGAAGTGCCCCTGCATTTACGCAATGCCCCGACCCGTCTGATGAAAGAGCTCGATTACGGCAAGGCCTATCGCTACGCTCATGATGAACCGGAAGCCTACGCCGCCGGGGAAACCTATTTCCCGGAAGAAATGGGGCAACGCCAGTATTACAAACCGGTGCCGCGTGGCCTGGAAATCAAGATTGCGGAAAAACTGGCACACTTGAGAGAGTTGGACAAAAAAGCGGGTAAGAAAAGTTAATGCTCAAGCAATTGATCATGATTGCGGCCGGTGGTGCCGCCGGATCCTTGATGCGCTTTATGCTCTCCACCGGTGTGCATCGGGTAGCGGGACGCGATTTTCCCTACGGTACCCTCAGCGTCAATGTCATCGGATCCCTGCTGATGGGCATGTTGTATATCCTGTTGATTGAACGGGCGAGTGTTGCGCTGGAATGGCGTGCCTTGTTATTGGTCGGTTTTCTTGGCGCCTTCACGACTTTTTCCACCTTTTCAATCGAAACATTGAATCTGCTTGAAAATGGCGAACTCATCAAGGCCGGGACAAACGTTTTGCTGAGCGTGTTGTTGTGTCTCCTGGCCGCCTGGTCGGGAGTGATCCTGGGGAGACATTTATGAACAACCAACAAGTCACCATGGTGCGGGTTTATCTCACCGAAGGCGAAGCGCAACTGAAGAGTTTGCTAAAGCGCTTGCGCAATTGGGAGAAACTGCGCGGTGTGACGGTGTTTCGCGGAATATCCGGTTACGGTGATTCCGGTGTGATCCACGGCGCGGATATCATTGACTTGTCAATGAACCTGCCTCTGGTGGTAGAGTTTTTCGATGACCCGGAAAAGATTCAAGTGATTGTTGATCATTTGAATGAAATCATTAAGCCGGGCCATATCGTGACCTGGTCTGCAACGGTAAATGAATAACGAATAATCAAAGAAAGGTAATTCATGCTTGATCCCAAATTGTTACGTAGTGATCTGGACTTCTGCCAACAACAACTGGCACGACGCGGTTACGAACTGGATACCGGAATGTTTTCAGCATTGGAAGAGAAGCGCAAGGACCTCCAGATCAGAACCCAGGAGTTGCAAAAGGAGCGTAATGCCAAATCCAAGGCAATTGGACAGGCCAAAGCCAGGGGAGAGGACGCCAGCGCGATCCTCGCGGCCGTTGCTGATCTGGGTGATGAGCTCAAGGCAGCGGAAGAAAAATTGAATACCTATCAGGTTCAGCTCAGTGACTTTTTACTGGGTATCCCCAATCTGCCGCATGAATCGACCCCCGATGGTAACAACGAAGATGACAATGTCGAAATGCGCAAGTGGGGTGAGCCACGGCAGTTTGATTTTGAGGTGCGCGATCATGTCGATGTGGGCGAGGCCCTGGGACAACTCGACTTTGAAACCGCGGCCAAGATAACCGGTTCACGCTTCGCGGTGATGAGTGGCAGTATCGCCCGCCTGCATCGCGCGCTGATCCAGTACATGCTGGACCTGCACACCACTGAACACGGTTATACCGAAACCTATGTACCGTATATCGTCAATGCTGACAGTCTGCGCGGCACAGGGCAGCTACCCAAGTTTGAAGAAGACCTGTTCAAACTGCGGCATGAAAACGAGTATTATCTTATTCCCACCGCTGAAGTCCCGGTATCCAACATCGTGCGTGATGTGATCATCGACGATGATTACATGCCACGCAAATATGTGTGCCATACGCCGTGCTTTCGGAGTGAAGCAGGATCCTATGGGAAAGATACACGCGGCATGATCCGGCAGCACCAGTTCGAAAAAGTCGAGCTGGTGCAGGTGGTGCGGCCCGAAGACTCCTACGCGGCACTGGAAGAGTTAACTTCCCACGCGGAAGAAGTTCTGAAACGCCTCGAACTGCCCTATCGTGTCATGGCCTTATGTACCGGTGACATCGGTTTTTCCTCCGCCAAGACTTATGACCTGGAAGTGTGGCTGCCGGGGCAGGCCAAATACCGGGAAATTTCCTCCTGCAGTAACTTTGAGGATTTTCAGGCACGACGCATGAAAGCGCGGTACCGCAATCCGGAAACCGGTAAACCGGAACTGGTGCATACCCTCAATGGTTCCGGTCTGGCGATCGGCCGTACCCTGGTGGCTATTCTGGAAAACTACCAGCAACCAAATGGCAGTGTCGCTGTGCCGACGGTGTTACAGCCGTATATGGGTGGCATGAATAGCATCAGTTGTGAATAAACTTCCCGGAGTGAGTGACCATTTGGCCTTTTTCTGTTGACGTAGTAGATTTAAAATTAAGGTGTGAAACAATTCACATTATTATTATGTTAGTAATGAATAAGAGCTATTATTATCTGATACACAATAACCTAAATAATTAAGAGGGAACTTGCCGATGTCATCCGTGTTTTTCTATTCAAGGAAATTTGTCTTATTTCTATTCGCCATTGTTTCTGTAACTATTCTGACTGCCTGTGGGGGCGGCGGTGGGGACGCAGCAGCAGGTTACCCTAATATTTCATATACAGGTTCAACGACTGCCGCAGTGATCGATCAGGATAATGCGGCTGATTATCCTTTTGTCATTCTTGAAAACAGTGGAGACGCCGGCAATTTACCTGTCGCCGCGAGTGTTGAATCGCAATCGGTAGACAGCCTGCCAGACACAGAAAATATCCAGAAAATCGCGGATCTTGTAAGTAACCTGGTTAAAAGTAACTTTGCCAATAATGTACAACAGGCGGCTGGTGCAACGACAAGTCAAACAGGCACCTGTGGTGGCACTCTTTCTTATACAGAGAATTCCTCCAATACCTCATTTAGTGGTTCACTGGTTTTTGATCGCTACTGTGAAGGAGGTTTGAATACCTACGGTTATGAATTCCGGCTGCACGGAAAAATAACCTTTTCCGGGACATATCATCTTGTCAATAATTCGCCGGTCTTTGATACGCTGAGTTTCAATATTCAGTATCTGAAGATGACATTCAATGATGGGACTAATACGGCATCCGAGGAATTCTCTGGCAGCATTTCGGTTACCAGTTTTGATGCGGCAAATAACCCGCTAGATTTCAACGTTACCATCAATTTCAAATACGATGGTAAGGTGTTCAAAGTTGTGAACCTTCAAGTCGATGACTTTGCCGGCACGATCTCAGCAAGGCTTTATCATCCGGATCATGGTTATGTTGATATTATAACTACTTCGCCATTTATTTATATGATGAATGATCCCGCCGATGATACTGATGACCAATACTGTAGCGGTTCATTGCAGATAACCGGTGTAGATACGTTAGGGAATACTGCGACTATCGATTTTACGGATTATTCCTGTAGTACCTATGACATCTGTGTCACGATTGATCCAAATCCGCAGGTCTGTTCTTTAGGCAATGACTGGGGAACAGCACCTGTTTGGCCCTGACCGATTTTGTAGTAGAACTAGAAAGTAAAGCGGACAAAATGTCCGCTTTACTTTTATCTGGGTAGAGTGAGGTAGTTGGATAGCTGTCTCCGGGATTGTTTTTAGAGCTACATGGTATTCGTTTCAATTCTTCTTCCGTTCCGTCTATGACGAGATTGGAAATCTCACAGAGATTACATGAAATCAAAATCTTCACCCTCTTCAATGCCCCGGGTAATTCTCACCAGGTAATGCCACTGTTCCTGCCCGTTATTCATGGTGACCACTTTGACCATTCCTTCGGCTTCCATATAGCGGACTACTTCCCAGAGTTCGGCATCTTGGATATTGGTGCATCTGGAAACCAAGTTAAAGCTGGTAGCTTC
The DNA here is from genome assembly GCA_040235565.1 of Thiohalomonadales bacterium. GTDB lineage: Bacteria > Pseudomonadota > Gammaproteobacteria > UBA6429 > Thiohalophilaceae > JAHEIJ01. Next base: position 66,222 of record JBECLA010000062.1, read on the forward strand.
ACCCACTTCTTTCAGAAGCTTCATGCAGGACAGGATTCTTTCTGCCTTTTCATTGAAGGTCTTCATATATCTCCTTATCCCAAGGAAGGTAACTAGACAATCAGGAACCGGATTTCAGATCGGCCTTCGCCTGATTTAGCAAATGTTCCACTTCCTGATACCAGGACGCACGAATATTTGACGAAAAGTTCTCCATATG
>JBECLA010000144.1:0-4791 GCA_040235565.1 Thiohalomonadales bacterium
CGGGTTTGGAAGCAAAATACAGAGAATCGATATGCTTATCGATGCCTCTGGAACCTTGCATGTAGCCTACGTCGTTGGCGCCATGCCATGGCCATGCGCCGTACGTTTCGCACAAAAAACTGTGACAGGCTGGACTGATACTGTAGTAGAACCTGAGACCAGGTGTGGTATTTCTCTTGCTATGGATTCAAAAGAGGTAGTGCATATCGTTTATCCGCGCCAATTCAATCTGGCTCATGCATTTAAAGATGGTGATGACTGGCAGATAGAGGTGGTTGATACGTTAAGCTGGGTTGGTGGTGAAGATACCACATTGGCAATTGATGGGGCAGACCGTTTACATGTTGCCTATTATGATCAAAATGATGATCTGAAGTACGCAACAAATCTGAATGGCGCCTGGCAGCATTATTTTATCAACGGCGCAATTACCAGCAGTCCCTCAATTGCCGTAGACCCTACTGGAAGAGTCAGTATCGCATATTCTGATCAGGTCGATGGAACCGTGAAGCTGATGGTTAAACCATAGAACAATTAAAGGGGTCGGAGTGTCCGTTAAACTGGGGAAGGTTCACTCTGACCCAGTTTTTCCAGGAGTCATCAGAGATTTCCTGATCTTGCTCCGCAATCTCTGTTTAACGCGCGTTGCTTGTTCTGGTTGCTTTGTTTCTAATATTCGCCGGGTCTAATAGTCTATATTTGTCTAGATAACTGTTAGATACTCCGATGATTCTCTAAGGATAATTTGTTTGAAAATAAAATTGAGATTTGCGACTTACCTTGTTGCCCTGCTATCTGTACCGATGTTTGCGTATGCCGTGGCGGGGTGGACAGATGCTGTTCCAGTAGCAGAGCTAACGCCAACCATCCACGGACGCTTTCTGGTCAAATTGAAGGTGTCTGAGAACCCAAGCGGTTGCAAGAACAAAGAGATATTTTACCGGGATTATAATATTCCTGGTGCAGCGCAAATGTACGACGCGTTTTTAAAGGCAGTGGAAACAGGAAAGAAGGTCCGTGTTTATGTTACTGGGGCATGTGATCTTAACGGATACTCAGAAATTTCTTCGGTAACTATCTTGCCGTAGAAAAGCTAATTGGAGTCAGAGAGTACTTAGAACCTCTAACAACCAAAAGAGCAACCAAAATGATCAGGCTCGATTGAAAAATCCTCATTTAAAGATATTAGGGGGCAGAGTAAAAACGATAACGCCTGCTTCTTGCCGAAAGCAGGCAAATGTAAAGACTATCATAATGGGCGTGAAGTCATGCTCCTCTAATAATTCGTAGCTTCTGGCTTACGTGCACCCGCTTTTATCAGATCATCTACCATGCCTTCGATTAAGCGTTTGTCACTAAATGGCTGACGGGACGCCCAGGTATTCAGATCAAAATCCGGATGCAGGTTGTAGAGTTCATCGACCTGGAATTGTGCGTCTGCGATATTTCCCATGCGATACAGTACCACTGCTTTTATCGTGTTGCCCTGTATTCGTGATGGATTGATCAACAATGATTTGTTATAGGCGTTTAAAGATTCGGAATAGTTTCCCAGGCGCAGGTTAGCCAGGCCAAGTACTGAGGGGACCATGGCTGAGTAGTGTTTGTTTTTTTGCATGAGTTCCTGCATCAGTAACCTAGCTTTTTGTGGTTCATCACCAAAGGCATAGCTGACAGCGAGCATGGTAATGGCATCGGAGTTGTCAGGGTTAAGTTCAATGGAGCGGTTTGCAATTTCAATGGCCCTGCTGTGTTCTTCAAATAGAAACAGGTAAATATAACCGGCAATCCAGTAGGCTTGTGGTGAAAAGGGGTCGAGTTCGATGGCGCGCTGCACGGTATCCAGTGCCAATTGCCGCGTTTGTTCAGGGTTATCCGTCCAGTTAAAACGATAAGCATCCGCGTAAATCAGTGCCAGGGCGGCATGGGCGCGCGCAAAACCAGGATCGATGGCTATCGTCTGTTGCATGAGTTCTCTTGCCTGGTTATTGTCACTGGCAGAGGCACGTCGCACCAGTTGGGCCTGTCCACGCAGGAAGTGGTCGTAAGCTTCAAAACTGTCAGTGTATCTTTTTTGCTCACGATGAAGTTCTTCGTCTGTCAGAGTAATTTCAAGTGCATTAACAATTTTCTTGCGCACTTCATCCTGGACATCGAACAGCCCGGCGACTTCTCGATCGTAACGTTCTGCCCAGAGATTTATTCCACTATGTGCATCGATTAATTGCACATTAATCCGGATGTGTTTTCCATCCCTACGTACACTGCCTTCCACAACATAACGCACGCCCAGTTCTTCGGAGAGGGTTTTGAGGGCAGTCGTGTGTGTTTTGTAGGAAAAGGTAGTGCGTTGGGAAATGACCTTCAGCCGGGAATAGCGTGACAGGTCGATGATCAGATCTTCGGTAATGCCGTCACTAAAATATTCCTGTTGCGGATCATCGCTCAGGTTAGAGAACGGCAGTACCACCAGGGTTGCCTGTTGTCCAGGCAGGCTGTGTTCTGGTTGTTGAGGTTTATCTTGATGAAGAACAGCGAACAGCACAACGAATAGCACCAGCATGACCGAAGCAGCCAGGACAGGAAAAGAAAAACGCCTGTGCTTTTTCAGGTTGTCAGTTGGGCCAGCGGGTGCTGTAGCTGAGTGCGAGTGACGCACTGACGCAATCAAGCGATAACCTTTCTTGGAAACAGTTTCGATATAAAGTGGCTGGCGGGAATTATCTCCCAGGGCCTTGCGCAGCTTGATTACAGTACTGGCAAGGGCATCGTAGCCTACCACCACATTTTTCCAGAGCTCGCCTTCAATAGTCTCGCGCGACATGACTTCACCGGCATGGTTTGCCAGGAAAACCAGCAGTGCCATTACCTTCGGTTCCAGGTGAACTTCCGCGCCGTGTCGAGTTAGCCGCCCGGTATCCGGGTCAACGTACCAGTCGTCCAGCCAGAATGGTCCTGTAAATTGAGAATTTTCCGTTACGTTCATGACGAAATATGGCGCATCACTATAGTTTCTAACTTGTTGATTTTATGGGCGATCGAAAAAAAACCAAATAATAATCGAATTCCAGCCATAATATTTTATTAGCATTTTCCTAGATTTTCTCCAGAGCGACAACGCAACAAAACCCAAATGGAGAAAGTAAAATGAAAAACGGTTATCAAATTCATAATATCGAAAACACCAATCCCGCGTCACAGGCGGTCCTGGAAAAGGTTATGGAGCATTACCGGTTCGTGCCTAACGCCCTGAGCGCTATGGCGGAATCACCTGAAAGCGTGTTGGCCTATCTGGCGCTGGATGAGCTGGTACATACAAATACGTTGACGGATGAACAACGCCATATAGTTTTTTTGACAATTAGCCGTGAGTATGACTGTAGTTATTGCGTGGCCGCGCATACTGCGTTTGCCCAGATGGGTAAGGTCGACGGACAAATCGTACAGAATGTGCGTGAAGGCATTCCACTGAGCGATCCCAATCTGGAGGCATTAAGGAAATTTGTTACTGCCCTGGTCGAGACCGGTTGCCATGTTAGTGAAGAAGAAATTAATGAATTCCTGAACTGTGGTTATACTCGACGTCATGTGCTCGACATCATTTCCATGATGGCCAACAAACTGATTGCGATTTTTGCAAACCGGATTATGGGTACCGATCTTGACGAAATGTTGCAACCAGTCCGTTGGAGTCGTGTTGCATAAGCGGTATTAGTTCCCGCGGCGTGGTCAACGCCGCGGGATAAACAGGAGAGTGAAATATGTTTACGAGAATGAAGAAGTTATTACCAGCGGTAGTGTTATGCATGTGTACGCATACTGTTCAGGCTGGTGAGCTGGACATTAAAAAAGACTATCCGGTAACAAGGTTGTCTAATAACGTTTATGTAATTTATGGGCCAAACGAGGAAGTGTCAAAACAGAACCAGGCCTTTCGCAATAACCCGGCTATTGTGACGACGAGTAAGGGTGTGGTGGTGATCGATCCGGGTAGTAGTGTCTATACAGGGGAGATGGTTGTAAAAAAGGTTAAAACTATCACCAAGGAACCAGTTGTGGCGGTATTTAATTCCCATGGGCATGGTGATCACTGGTTAGGTAATGATGGTATCCGAAGGCATTTTCCAAATGCAGTCATTTACGGGCATGAAAGTATGATCGAGGGAATCGAATCCGGTGATGGTGAGATGTGGATCAAGGCGATCAACAAGCGCAGTGAAGGTGCCATCGAAGGAACGAAGGTAGTGGTTCCCAATGAAGCAGTAAAGGATGGTGATCGAATCAAGATCGGGAATATTACTTTTCGAGTTTATGGCGTAGGAAAGGCGCATAGCGATGGTGACATCATGTTGGAAATCATTGAAGAAAAAGTCTTTTTGTCTGGTGATGTGCTGCGGGTAAAAAACCTTGGACCATTTATGGCTAGTTTCAGTGGTAACCTCAAGGCGATGGATATGGCTGAAATGCTGAATGTAAAGGTATACGTGCCTGGCCACGGCGCAAGTGGTGACAAGGTTATTATTGATAACTATCGTGAATTTATTACTACTCTCAAATCCGAGGTAAAGAAATACTACGAAGAAGGTCTGAGTGATTATGAAATGAAACCCAAAGTCATACAGGCGCTGGGCAAGTTCAAGAGCTGGTCAGGCTTTGATGAAAATATTGGCCGGTTGATTAACCTTGCTTTCCTGGAAGTGGAATCAGAGGCTTTCTGAAAATAGGGGTCAGGACTACAAGGCAAGGATTGTTCCTGCAATCCTGTTGCATTCCCTCCAGTCGCTCACGACG
>JBECLA010000025.1:0-4100 GCA_040235565.1 Thiohalomonadales bacterium
GTCCATGCTGGTTATATGCGTTACCGGGAAGAATTGGTCAAGGGTGGAGTAGAACTCTATGAGTACAAAGCCATAAAAGGGTTTGAAAAAGAAGAAAAGAAAACAAAAGCCAAATGGTCAGGTTCGTCACGTGCCAGCCTGCATGGCAAATTTATCGGTTTTGATCGTCAATTCATCTTTATTGGCTCATTTAATCTCGATGGTCGTTCAGTCGCTCTCAACACGGAACTGGGTGTATTTTTTGAAAGTCCTAAATATGCCCGGATGATGGCAGCCGGGTTTGAAAAAAACGCCAAGATCAAGGCATATCAGGTAGTTCTGACGGAAGAGGACGAACTGCAATGGGTTACGCTGGTGGAGGGTAAGGAAGTCCGCTTTGATGTGGAACCCGAAACGGGCTTTTGGAAACGCTTTGGTGCTGGATTTATGTCTATTTTCGTTCCCGAAAGCCAACTGTAAACGAGAATTTTCCCAAACTCTTTTCCTTGGTCATCATGAGATAATTCAGGAAGAAAATTATGCGCTGTCTGCGAATGATTCCCTTATCAGCACTAACTTTTTTGTTTGTATCCTGTGCAGGCCAACAAACCTATCAATGTCCTGACGGCACCCGGGATCTGCCAGATTGTCCGCCTGTCAATGCAATTAATGATGAAGATATCAATAAACTCCATGCCAGTAGAACCTGGAAGCCGCCACGAAAACTGGATTACGATCCGATTGAACTAGGTGCGAAAGCCCAGGTACCCATTAACAAGGCACGTACCAAGATACTTGGACCTTCACAGGACGATGCTCTGAATTCTCTCGCGGTAAAATTATGGCTGATTGAAAATGCAAAACACACAATCGATGTAATGTACTACATCTTCAAGCGTGATACGGTCGGTTATGCTGTTCTGGGAGCATTATGTAATGCCGTTAAGCGTGGTGTGGATGTACGCATCATGGTCGATTCGCTTGGTTCGGTTCATCCCTCTCATAGCGAATTGAGTGCACTTGAAACCTGTGCTGAAGAAGCGGGATTTATACGTAACGAGAAAGGCGAGATCACCACAAAAAAAGCACGCGTGCAGGTCGTGGTTTTTAATGCACTGTCAAATTTTCATTTTAATCGCCGTTCTCATGACAAGCTGCTTATTATTGATGGCCACCATTCTGATGAATTTGCCGTTATGACTGGTGGGCGCAACATTTCACTCGACTATTATGGTATTAATGCAGATGGCTCGCCCGATCCCACCACATTTCGCGATTTGGAAATATTAATCAGAGCAAACCCGGCTGCTAAGAAAGAGGATATCACTGTCGGGAGTGTGACTGAGATCTATTACACTTTGTTATTTTTACACAAGGGCAACAAACGTCTTTTCCCAGTCGAAGACGAAGAAGAGGATTATGGACAATTCCGTAACCTTTATGTGAAAGAACGGCAGGTAAGCCAAGAAAAATTGGTATTTTTGAAGAGCCAACCTGAAATAAAAAAGCGTATACAGGCAATGCCAGATTATATGTCAAAGGGTTTTCGTGAATCAAAAGTTCGTCTGGCGCATCAATTGAGTAATCTTACAAGTACTGAAGTTACAACGAATGTGCATGAGAATATGGTACGCAACCCTAATTCCATTCTGTACTTGCTGGACAAGCTACTTGGTGAAGCTAAAAAGTCTAATGAACCATCAGGCACACTTCGTATCGTTTCGCCGTATTTGTTCAGTGGAAAATACTATGATAAAGAAGGTAATATGGCTTATGACGGCGCGAAGGAAACGTTAGAATATTTGGAAAATAACCCGAGGGCTAAAATCGAAATCATCACCAATTCCGTATTGACTAGCGATAACTTTTTTACCCAGGCTGTCATTGATATGGATATGGCACCGAGACTGCTATTAACTCCGGAAATGCAAAAAATCTGGCGATCGAATGTGCAGCAGGGAGAGTTCAATCCTGATGTCGTGGGTAGTTCGAATTGGAAAAAACTTATCAATCATCCGCAAATCTTCATTTATCAGACCGGCAAGATCGACTCTGTTTATCTCGGAGGGAAGATGCATTATGGAAAACTGCATGCAAAGTATATTATTGGGGAGACAATTGGCTTTATAGGCACCAGTAATTTTGACTACCGTTCCAATTTATATAACAACGAGATGGGTTTTTTCTTTCAGGATCCTCAATTAATTCAGGATCTCAATGAGGTGTTTGAATGGCTGAAAGCCACATCTTATCGATGGGGAACTCCGGAGTGGTTGCAAATGCGCAAGGAACTCATGGCGAGTGATAGTAAGAAGTCAAGGCCGGCACGAAAACAACGTGGGATATATAAAACGATAAAAGGTATGGGCATCATTTATTTATTTTAAAGATATTAGGAAAATCATGAAAAGTATGTATTACGGCTGGCTTGATATGATTTATCCAGAATGTGATCATATTTGTATTATAAATAACCTCTGAAATTTCTAAGTATCAAATGGTACATTGGTCTGGGTGGGACTATGGAAATTGAGAAAGGCGTATTACATATTGGCCCTTTTCTAACTGTAACGTTAGGAATTATTGTTCTATTTGTAGGTAAACGGATAAACAATACGATTTTATTTCTGCGAGAATACAGCATCCCCGAGCCGGTCACCGGAGGTTTGTTATTTTCTATAATATTTTCTTTGATCTATTTTATCACTGGCGTGGGTATCGAGTTTGAACTCACGGCACGCGATGTTCTGTTGGTCTATTTTTTTACCACCATTGGTATCAATGCCAGCTTCAAGGATCTACTCTCCGGTGGAAAGCCGCTTGTTATTCTGTTGGCGATCACAGTGGGGTATATGTTTATCCAGAACCTGACCGGTATCACGGTTGCAAGCGTGTTTGGTCAGGATTCCAGAGTCGGTTTATTAGGCGGCACCATCTCCCTCATTGGCGGCCACGGTACGGCCATCGCCTGGGCCCCGCGCTTCGTGGAAGAATATGGAGTGGCAAATGCTATGGAAATTGGCATTGCGTGTGCCACCTTTGGTTTGATCCTGGCAAGTTCCATGGGCGGCCCGTTAGCCAGGTTTTTAATCAGTCGCTACAAATTGCAGCCGCAAAAAGTCGAACCGCTCGACGTCGGGATTTCGGCCGAGAACAAGAAGCTGGGTATCGATCATCTGGATCTGCTGGACGCGGTACTTGCAATACATATTTGTATTATTATCGGTTTGTTGCTGAATGAAGGACTGGTGGAAATGGGATTTAAGTTGCCGGACTTCGTCACTTGTCTGTTCGCCGGCATTCTGATGACCAATCTCAGACCCAAACGCCTTCCCAGGATTACCGGTACTGGCTGGCCGAGTCGGACCCCTGCCATGGCATTGGTCGCTGATATTTCTCTGGGGACATTCCTGGCGATGTCATTGATGAGTATGCAACTCTGGAGCTTGATTGATCTGGCGGGTCCTATTTTTGCGATCCTTGGGGCTCAGGTTATGGTTGCGGTAGTGATCATTTTGTTTGTTGTCTTTCCGGCTATGGGACGCAATTACAATGCCGCCGTGGTATCGGCCGGGTTTGCCGGCTTTTCCATGGGCGCAACACCTACGGCCATGGCAAACATGTCGGCGGTAACCCAACGCTATGGTGCCTCGCATTTGGCCTTTATTATTGTCACACTGGTGGGCGCATTCTTTATTGATCTGGTGAATGCGCTCATGATCCAGTTTTTTCTATGATAAATTATCAAGGTATCCGGTTATCTACAGGACTTCATAAAATCACATGATCGCAAACAGACAAAATCAACCAAAGATTGGCCTCGCTCTCGGAAGCGGTTCTGCACGTGGTTGGGCACACATCGGCGTTATTCGAGCATTGGCGGAGCAGGGGATTGAACCTGACATTATCACTGGCTGCTCGATTGGGGCGCTGGTGGGTGCCGCCTATGTTAAGGGCGAACTGGATAAGCTGGAAGACTGGGTTCGGCAACTGGAATGGAAAGAAATCGTAGACCTGATGGATATCAGTTTTCTGGGTGGAGGGTTTCTCAAAGGAGAAAAGGTTACAAAGTTTATTCTTGAGCAAACCGAGGATATCAATATTGAAGAACTGGATATTCC
>JBECLA010000131.1:0-38888 GCA_040235565.1 Thiohalomonadales bacterium
CGGGGGATTTTTACAAGCGCCACCTGGATGCGTTCCAAGGCGAGGCCAACCGCATTCTGTCCGTGGTGGTGTATTTGAATCCGGGCTGGCTGCCTGATGACGGAGGCGAACTCGTGCTCTACACCGACGTGGAGGAGGGCAACCTCCGGGTGACGCCAGCCTTTGGCACCCTGGTGGTGTTTCTGAGTGAAGCCTTCCCGCACGAGGTCCTGCCTGCCCAACGGGATCGTTTTTCCATTGCCGGCTGGTTCCGTGTGAATACGTCTACTTCAGATCGCGCTGACCCACCGGGATAGTCGGGTAGGCCATTTAGGTAAAATACTGGATTCCGGCACGGAGGCCGGAATGACGAGAGAAACAACCTTGATTCCGGCTCATCGGTTGGAATGACTTCAGTGGCAACAACACTCCTGTGGTCATTCTTGCGCATGCCAGAATCCAGATATATAAATGATGTTTCGGTTTAAAAATATGCCAATCTGCTTCGATAAGTAATCAATCTGGTTCCGGCATGTGGTCGGAATAAAGACAAGGACTATGCTGCGAACTGTTAATTTTCAATTGACCTGGTATAAGCGAAGTGGAATGTTATCCGTGCTGGTTATGGTGATCAGTATCATTGTCAGCGCCTGTGGGACCGCGCCGCTTTCCCCTTACTCGAAAGATTCTCCTCCACTGGTGCTGGTGCCAGCCTCGCAGGCCGGCGTGGTCGATCAACGTGGCCGTTTTCGCGAAATATTTTGTGCCATCCTTGCAACACGCGGCCAGACGCTGCCTGACTATCGCCCCTGTGAAGATGCCCTGGTGCAGGTTGGTGCCGAACCCGAGGGCACGGGCAAGCGGGTCGAACTGGGTCAGTCCAGGCGGCAACTCGTGGCAGCGATCGTGCCTGGCATAGGTTGGGATTGTTTCTCCACCTGGCTCAATCCCAAAAACACCAGCGGGAAGCACGTCCGCCAATTCGGCTATGATCTCATCATCTTGAAAGTGGATGGGTTATCGAGTTCGGCGAATAATGCACGCCAGATCCGGGATGCGCTCAACAAAATGGCGTCAGAAGGGCGAGATGCCGATTTGGTACTCATTGGTTATTCCAAGGGAATCTCTGACATTCTTGAAGCGATAGTGGCCTATCCGGAGATTCGCAAACAGGTTGCTGCTGTAATCAGTGCTGCGGGTGCGGTCGGTGGCAGTCCACTCGCCAATGATGCAACGCAATCGCAACTAGAATTGTTGAGACATTGGCCGGGAGCAAATTGTTCTGTTGGTGATGGTGGGGCGGTAGAAAGCCTAAAACCGACCAGGCGCAAGACCTGGTTGGCACACCATCCCTTGCCTGATGAGATTCCCTATTACTCACTGGTGACCTATCCAAATCCGGAACGTATTTCCACGGTACTCATTTCCAGTTATAAAAAACTAAGCCGGGTGGATGCGCGCAATGACAGCCAGGTCTTGTTCTATGATCAGGTTATTCCAGGCAGCACCTTGCTTGGTTATGTGAACGCCGACCATTGGGCGTTGACAGTACCGATTGCACGCTCTCATTCAATGCTTGGTGCGACGTTCGTTGACCAGAACCACTATCCAAGAGAAGCCTTACTTGAAGCGTTGTTACGCTTCGTCGAAGAGGACCACCTTGCCGCTTCGGAAAGAAGCGCCAGACAGCGTAAATAGCAAGCATAGTGTGATCCATTTCACATTTTAATGTCCAGGTTTTGAGCTGCATCCCTGGCGGAAGACGTTATGTGTGAAATTTTTCCCAAAAAAATGATAAGTACATCTAACTTTCAGCACTTAACTATTTATATAGCCTGTTAGTGTGACTCACGTCTTATCCTGATGTGAATTACCCTCTCTACACTACGTATTCGTAGCCATTGTAAAAAAAGACCAGTCCGGCATGCCTGCAATCAGGCATTTTTCATGCTGTCATGCAGAGCCGGTAAACGGCATTTTGCATCGATCATAACGAGATAAGAACACGCGGTTAAACGGGGATTCTGGAAAGCAAAGTATGACGACTTCAGGCAGGCATCGAGTGCTGAACGGATGGCTCTGGTCATGCGTGCTGGCTATTTTTGTCAGCGGCTGTGGCGGCGGTGGCGATTCCGGCACCAGCGGTACCGGTCCTACCGGGGGGTCCACGAGTGCCAACACGATAGTGATTGCTGATGCGGGCGATATCGTGGGGGTCAGGGTGGGGGAAGTGGCAAATCTGGATGGCAGCGCTTCGACCAACACATCAAATACTCCGTTGAGTTATGCCTGGTCTTTTACCTCCAAACCGGCAGGCAGTACCGCCCAACTGAACAGTCCAACTTCGGTTAGTCCCAGTTTTGTTCCCGATGTTGAGGGCACCTACATGGTGCAACTGGTGGTGTCAGCCGGCAGTGTTAGCAGTCAGCGCGCGATCGCGCTGGTTGAAGCCAGTGTTTCGGGTAATTACACCGGCATCCGCGTCCATTTGCGCTATCCATCGCGTTGCGCCGACTGTCACGATGGTCGTTATGCCAATGGTGATGGGCCGATTGACCCGGTGCCGCCGAAATCCGGCAACCATCTTGCCACCAGTAATATGTGTGAAGCCTGTCATACCACCTTCGGATTTAACCTGATTCGCTATGTGGACCATCAGGAAGTGTTTGGCAATTGCAGTGGCTGTCATGACGGCGTGAAAGCGGTGGGCAAATCGCCGTTCCACGTTGAGACCAATGCAGAATGCGATAACTGTCATACCGATACTCACAGCTTCCTGCCGCTAGGCCCCGATGGAAAGTACGACCATTCCAATGTGACGCGTGACTGTAGTACCTGTCACAATGGCGCGATTGCCAGGGGCAAGCATGATTTGCATGTTGCCACGCCGGTGGGTAGTGATTGTAATGCCTGTCATGTTACCACGGCGTTTACCCCGGCATTTGTCGATCACACCAACATCACGAGTGATTGTGCCTCATGTCACGATGGCTCGACCGCAAGCGGCATGAAATTGGGTCATCCGGTGATGGCGGTGGATTGCAGTGCCTGTCATGGTACCACCACCTTTAGTCTTGGCGGGGTGTTTAACCATCGTATCGATCCCGGCGTACAACCCTGCTCCGGCTGTCATACCGATGACAATACCATCAATGCGCGTGGTAAGGCGTCGGCAGTGAACCATGTGCCCACCACCGATGATTGCGGCGTTTGCCATGGCACGGGTGGGGGGAATTTTGCCGACGGCATTTATGACCATACCGGTATCGTGGATAACTGTAATTCATGCCATGGTCCGGGAGGGAATGGTTCAGGGTTGGGTATGTCAGTCAATCACATGCCAACACCATTGGACTGCAGTGCCTGTCATACGCCGGGTACATTTACTACCGGGGTATTTGATCATGAACTGACTGTTTATGATCCCCCGGTTACCTGTGTAACCTGTCACAATGGCATCATCAGTGCGGGTAAACATGTGACGCATATTCCAACCAATCCCGATGATCAGAATTGTGCTGACTGTCACTCCAGTACTACAAGTTTCAAGGGTGCGGTGTTTAATCACACCGGTATCGACACGACCAATTGCGCCATGTGTCACGATGGGAACATCGCCACCGGTAAGACCCTGAATCACTTGCCGACCACGCGCGACTGCTCGTCATGTCATGTCGTCGGTAACTATGTCGATTTCACCGGGGCGACGTTCGATCACGTTGGCATTAATAGCAACGATTGTGCGTCCTGTCATAATGGTGCGATCGCCATAACCAAGACCGCGAACCATATTCCGTCGCAAACTGAATGCAGCCAGTGTCACATCGATACCAATGTCGGTGGTTTTTTAAATACCATTTTCCTCAGTAGCGTGCATCCGGGGATGAGCACCGGGTGCGAAGGCTGTCATAAAGATCAATTCCTGTCCGCCAAACCCAATCTGCTCAAAGGGCCAGGCCATTTGCCAACGGTTCAGGATTGTCATGTCTGTCATACCAATACGGCGTTTGCGCCACAGATATTTACGCATGCGGGTATCACGGATAACTGTGTTTCCTGCCACGATGGCAACTATGTGACGCCAGCCGGAGCGCTGGGCAAAACACCGAGCCCGCCGCATCCCGATACCACTGCCGATTGCGGAACCTGCCATGCTGTTGGCGCCAACTTTGCGGATGGCATCTTTGATCATACTGGTATTGTCGATAACTGCGCGGAATGCCATGGTGATGGTGCACCAGGTGCGACGACCAAGAAAAACGCAGGTCACGTGCCGACTACCGAGGATTGCAGTGTTTGTCATGTTCCCGGGAGTTTTGCTACCGCGGTGTTCAGTCACCAGGGTATCGTAGATAATTGTGCCTCATGTCATGATGGCAGTGTGGCGACCGCGACCGTCAAGTCCAGTAACCATCTGCCTACCACGGAAGATTGCTCGGTATGTCACAACACCACGGCCTTTGCCGGTGCCAGGTACGATCACACCGGCATCGTCGCTGGTTGTGCCACCTGTCACGACGGGGTGATCGCCAGAGGCAAACACGGCACCCACGTGCCGACCAATGATGATTGCAGCGTGTGTCACCTGACCACCGGATTCATCCCGGGAACCTTTGCCCATGTCGGGATCGTGGATAATTGCCAATCCTGCCACGACGGTTTCTTCGCGCAGGGCAAAATCGATGGCCATGTGCCGACCAATCAGGATTGTGGTGTTTGCCATAACACCACGGCCTTCCTGCCGGCGACCTTTGATCACAGTACGGTGTCAGACGCGACACGCTGCGACTCTTGTCACGGTGTGACCGCGACCGGGAAGGATGCCAAGACCAATCCGCCTCATCTTGCCACCAGCCTGGATTGCCGTAGCTGCCATACCACCGCAACCTTCGTTGGCGGTACCTGGGTGCACGATGACACCGCCATTAATAATTGTTCTTCCTGTCATGGTCCCAACGGCGGGGCGAGGGAGAAACCGCTCACGCATTTACCCACGGATCTGCAGTGTGATACCTGTCATGTTACGAGCGGTTGGGCGCCGACCACGTTCCGGCATGATCCGAATGGTAACTACCCGGGGGATCATCGACGCAACCCAAGCTGTAGTGCATGTCATGGCAGCACCATCACAATGCCGTTTGCTTACCCCGCCGCGCAATACGCGCCATTCTGTGCCGCCTGTCATGCCCGTGACTTTGAACGCAAGGACAAACACAATGGTGGCGAAAACGGCACCGTGGAGCAAAACAAGGACTGCAGTGGTGGCGGCAGCGGCTGTCATCGTGTCTCAGATGATGAATTTTGATTGCAGCGGGTAGGCGACACGCTATCTTCCGCGCTGTATGTTTGTTTAACTTGTAACCATCTGTGCCGGGGTGAAGCCCGAACCTGGCCGCGGAATTTTGTATTTATTCGGTGTTCGTTTCAGCTGGCAACTCGTGTGGGTTCTGTGTCATTGGCACCTGCATGGGCGTGCCGGTTTCGCCGTTGACAGTAAACCTGTCGACAAAATAAATGGCCTCAAAATCACGGTTGAGCGTTCTGCTATGGAAATTCTTCATCAGCATATTGCGGCTAAAGCCGACTTCGTCATCTTTTTTGATGGTCGTTAACGGCCCGGCTGCCCAGATGGGCTGGTTGGGCGTTGTGATTTGAACATATGTAAAGCCACCCGCATTAAAGGTTTCAATGGTTTTCCCGCTCACAAAGCTGACATCTTGCACGACCGGATGATTTTGCGGCATTGTGCTGTTTGTCGTTGTTTCTGTGGATGCCGAGGCTGATTTATCTTCCGAACAACCGCCCAGCATCATTGTGGAAACCAGAAAAATTCCGATAAGTCGATTTATATTCATAACATAGAATACCGTGCTATTTATTGGTCAGGGAGGTAGTCCTCTCATAATAGTGCAAAAAAAAGCGGGCAGAGCGTAATAAACTCAAAAATTCGGTAAATTTCTTTCTTCCCTGCTTGTGGTGTATAAAAATAAAGGAATTAACTTCAGATTTCCTGGTTGAACTTTGAGATTTCTCTGGGTCTGAATTGTCTTCCGAAGAGAAGCACAGCGCAATGTTGATTAAAACAAATTTTATTAGTCTGCTTATATTGATCAGTGTTACACCCTTACAGGCGAAACCCGCTTGTGGGCTGATCGGAGTCTGGCTACAGGTGTTGGGTTCGGGTGGGCCGGAGCTGGATGATGGCCGAGCCTCAAGTTCCTATGTCATCTGGCAGGATGGCAAGGCTCGTATTCTGGTGGATATGGGCGCTGGCAGTCTGCTGAACTTTGAGCAAAGCGGTGCCCGGTTGAATGATCTGGATGTCATTTTGCTCAGCCATTTTCATGTCGATCACAGTAATGATTTACCCGCACTGATCAAGGCCAGTTTCTTTTCTGATCGCCGGCGTGACTTGCCATTATATGGTCCCACTGGAAATCGCCTGATGCCCTCAGCAACAACCTTTGTGAAGGCTCTGTTCGGTCCGGCAGGGGCCTTTCACTATTTAAACAGTTATATCAATGACTCTGACAGTTACCGCCTGTCAGCCTTTGACGTGGAAGCTGGCGATAAGTCCAGGCAACAGGTGATGGCTGATTCTGCGTATCGCATCACTGCAGTACCCGTGCATCATGGGCCAATACCGGCTCTGGCCTGGCGAGTGGAGGTCGATGGCAAGATCCTGGTCTTTAGCGGCGATATGAATAATGATAATGACACACTAACATCCCTGGCAAAGCAGGCGGATTTATTGGTGGCACATCATGCCATCCCCGAGGGGACGGTCGGGGTAGCGCGTAACCTGCATATGCCGCCGTCAGTGATTGGACGGATTGCGGCGAAAGCCGGAGTCAAACAATTGGTGTTATCGCACCGTATGAATCGCACCCTTGGGAATGAAGGGGAGACCATCAGGTTCATCAGGGACCATTACCAGGGTCCCATGGCGTTTGCGAACGATTTACAATGCTTCAGGCCATAAGTGAGCCCGGGCTGAATATCTGTTGGAAGAAAAGAAGTTCAATTCGCCGCCCTAGACCGTGCCCACCGGGGCCGTTCACGAGACGCGATGTCTCCCTGGATTATTCCATTTCAGTTCTAAATTTAGTGCTTCAGAATCCCGAAATGTGACCGATTTAGTATAGAGGGACACTCTGGCCCAGGTAAGGGGGAGGTTAATCGGGTATTGGTCAATTATAAACATGGCAAAATCTTTCTCTACTATTCAATCCCTTAAGCAACTTACTTTGCAGAAATATCGCCTGCTGACGTTTCTTATAACCACGTCAATTGTCGGTGTTTTGTTGATTTTGTGGGCAGTCTACAACGCTTCCAGAGATATCGAATTGATTCATGAAGTAGATAACCTCTACCACTTCGCCACGACCAGTGTTGCGGCGAATAAAGGGATGGATGAATTAATCAGGGCTTTACGCAGGCAACCCGCTGGCGATTACCAGGTGGTTACATTAGAAGATGCTAATGTGCCACGTCTTCCTGATGACGAATTGCTGGCCGATTTACCACGCCATATACAACAACTGGAGGAGTCGCGGATAAACAATCGTGGTGGATATGTGGAAATCGAAGACAGTGTTTACACCTGGGCGATATTACCTGTCGGTGATCGTAACAAGCATGTCGTATTATTCCATAGATTCGAGGCAACACCAGCGAGTCAACTGCTTGCTATTTATATAAAACGGCTATTTATACCTGCCATTTTCTATGTGTGGTTGATGGTTTGGGTCGGTTTGATTGTTCGCTATCTGACAGACAAGCTCGTTGCGAAGAATAAAGAACTTGAGCAAATGGCGTTATATGATAGTTTGACCGGTTTACCGAATCGGGTGTTACTTGATGATCGTCTGAAAAAACATATCCAGGAGTATCAACGCGATCAGCGCAGCTTTGCACTTGCTTTAATTGATCTCAACAATTTCAAAGCCGTCAACGATAAGTTCGGCCATGATCAGGGTGATGAACTACTTTGCCAGGTCGCAGAACGAATTTGCGGTCTGTTGCGCACTTCCGACACGGTTTCGCGGGTAGGGGGAGATGAATTTGTCTTACTCTTGAACGATGTTGATGAAGCATCGTGCCTGCATATGTGTGAACGCGTCAAGAATGCGGTATTAACTCCTTATATATTAAGAGAAGGTGAAGCGAGGATCGGTTTAAGTATCGGTATTGCCATCTTCCCGGAGCATGGCGGGGATCCCGTTACCTTAATGCGTAATGCAGATATGGCAATGTACAGTGTCAAAACCCATGGCGGTGGGATACATATCTATGAGGACGACCAGGCACGCACAGAAGAACCGGTATCAGTCTTGTGAATAGTAATAAGAAAAGAGAGATGATAGATGCTTAAATTCAGACGGAATATGAGCCTCGCGGATCGTGCGGCGCGTATCTTTGTCGGCATTTCGTTATTCCTGATTGGGCCGCTGACAGACTTTGTGGAAACAGATACCACTTCGAACATTCTATTAGGCATCGTTGGTGTGATTGCGATAATTTCAGCGGCAACGGCCTATTGTTTTCTGTACGACGTTACCGGCTTCAATACCCTGCACAGTGATGATGGGACCTGATCGAGAAATGGCCAATTCTGCCTCCGATAAATACTCTTGAATACACTGGATTCCGGCTCGTGGGCCGGAATGACGAATCAGGAACAACGTCAGTGTGTCATTCTGGCGCGACCGCCATCCTTGGCGGTCACAAGGTCGGAATGGCGAATTAGCAACAATGCCATGTTGTCATTCTGGCGTATGCCAGAATCCATTTACAATAAAGATGTAGTGTGGTGTTGCAAACACCCGCTGGATTCCGGCTCACTGGAAAACGCTCCTCTCGGCTTTGTCTCCTCGGCAACTCGGTTGTTGCTCCCGGCACAACTCTAACTTCTACATCCCTGTAGTCGTGCTCCATGCGTTGCTCTACCTCCTGCGTCCATGCAGTCGTGAGCCGCTCTCGACAATTGCTCCTGCATTGTTCTACCTTCGCCCTTCCATGGGCTCGTACCTCCTACATCCTTGTAGTCGTGCATTTCCAGTATTTCCGCCAGTCACTTTGGGCTTCCTCGACAATTGCTCCTGCATTGTTCTACCTTCGACCGTCCATGGTCTCGTGCACTCCCGTGACACTTGTACATCTCGGCTGCTGTTCCCGACGCAGCTCTAACTCCCTACATCCCTGTAGGTCGCAGTACATCGTCCTTGGCGGTCACAAGGCCGGAATGACGGCAGGTGGTTTGATGCGAGTTTCATTCTGCGGCCAGTGTGTCGTCGGAATATTCCTGGCGTAATCGTATACCTTTATCTGTCTTGATACATTCCAGGGTATATGTGCGGTCAGCCTCGTAGAATAATTCACTCTGCTCCATAGCATAGTACCCCAGGTCGGGATACTGTTTTTCAGTTTGTTTTCGCAACTGTGTCACTCGTGTCTGGCAATCTGCTGCGCTAAGGAGGGATGAAAAGGCACTGATGCGATGTATCTGCCGTTGTTGATTGATCCGCAGGGTCAGCATATCGACCTGTTGTGCCGGGCTGAGTGGTTTGACGCGGTAGACAGTCGCGCCATCATCTGACGTTGTTTCATTTATTACGTATATCTTATCCAGGGTGGTCCCCAGGGAGTAACCCGCAATGCCCTCAATATCGGCTGCCCGTGAACTGGTGATACCAACAAGCAATAGCAAAATACCAAGATATTTGGCGCTAAGGTGGCGGGGAGAACTCATAAGCAAACTCAAGTTGAAGGTAATTAACAGCTAAATAGTAAGGAGGGCGAGCAGAAAGTACAATTTTTGTTATTTCTGCTAAAGCGGTCACGCTAAGTCATTGGCGGGCTTTACAAAAGCCCGGGTGCAGGATTATAGTCGCTTCATGAGAATAATAAGTTTCTTCATCCTCATGTGCTGTGCTGCCGGGGCTTTTGGGGCAGAAGACGAAGTCCCGGAAACCTATGTGTCAGCGAAGGTGATTCGTGACAATGCCAGCCGGGTAAATCTTAAACTGCGCTCGCACGCTGCCATCGTGTTTGATGAGCGAGACAACGAAGTGATCCTGGAAGTCAATGCCGGGCAAGTCGCACCGGTCGCATCACTCAGCAAGTTAATGACCGCTATGGTCATCCTCGATGCCGACCCGGGTATGGAAGAAGTGATAACCATCAGTAAAGATGATAAGGACCGGATTCGCTATTCCAAATCGCGGCTGCGCACCGGCATGCGATTTACACGCAGAGATTTACTGCGGATCGCTCTGGCGGCCTCGGAAAATCGCGCTGCCATGGCATTGGCTCGCACCTATCCGGGGGGGAGTGAGGCATTTGTGAGCGACATGAATCGTAAAGCGCAGATCCTTGGTTTAAACCAGACTCGTTTTGCTGATCCCGCCGGCCTGAGTAATGACAATGTCTCCACGGCACAGGAATTGATGCAACTCGTGAAATTCGCAAGTGAATATCCGCTGATTCGGAAATTCACAACGCAAACACAGCAAAGCATTACTGATTTGACCAGTCAACGCGAAATTACTTTTGGCAATACTAACCGCCTGGTGAAAAAAATCGACTGGCCGATTAGCCTGAGTAAGACCGGCTTTACCAAAGATGCCGGGAATTGTCTGGTAATGCAAACCAGGATCAATGCGCGGCCGGTTATCATTGTGTTACTTGAATCCTGGGGTTCACTGAGTAAATACGGTGATTCAAACCGCATCAAAAAATGGCTGACCAAGATTGAAAGCCTGGTAATGAATAAAAGTTAGCATCATTAAGCAGATCAGGGAATGATGTGACTCTTGTCAGGCGGCCTGGTGGCAATTATCTGTCAGCGGTACAAAGAAGCCTGCGGCAAAGGCGACTGCCGACTGCAGGTCAAAGATTTCACGCGCGTCAGGTGCTTCAGCCAGCCATTCCTGTGCCACAATCGCACTGGCCAGAAACACCATTTCCATACAGAGTGATTCGGCACAGACCGTATCGGTTGCGGCCGCCCCCCAGTTGATACCAAACCAGACATCCAGTGTGCCAGTGCTGAAAGTGGTGCCATTTTGTTCCAGGTGAACGGGTTTACCGGTGACACGGCATTGTGAATCAATGACGGTCGGGACATTAAACATCGGGCTGACAGCAAGGGCATCCAGGGCACACATACAATGTACTGTCACGCCATTAATATGCACCTTGTGTTCTCGTTCTTCCGAGGTAAAGGGATAGGCACCAAAGGGATTACCATCAGCGTCCAGAACAATGAGTTTGCATTTGGCAATGTTCGTTAGCGATTGTTCCGCATTTTCGACAAGTTCAGCCACTTCGCTACGCGTGAACGCGCGACCTTGTTGTACATAACTCTTGAGCAGTTGGCAGTACAACGCTGCGTCAGCGTTGCTGAGCGATTTGAGGCCAGCTACTAACGGGAGGATGGAATCCAGTCGTTTTATTGCGGCATTAGCATCCGGATTCATTTTGGTTGGCCCCATGTTTGTGTGCTCGTTCCAAATGATTAATATCACTTTACCGATGATGCTGGCTTGATGCGATAGATCTTACCACTGTCAGTCGAAAAATAGATCCAACCCTGCGGACTTTCCGCCAGCGCTCGAATGCGTTCGTCCAGATCGGTCAACAGGCGCTCCTCGCCCACAGCCTGGCCTTTCGCATCAAGGGTCACCCGGTTCAGGTGACGCAATACCAGGGCACCGGCGAACAGGTTGTCGCGCCAGGCGGGAATTGCCTTGCCGGAATACAAGATCAGGCTACCGGGTGCGATGGAGGGCGTGTATTGCTTGATTGGTTGTTCCATGCCTTCGCGGTGTGTTCCTTCGCCGACCTGAAACGGGCCCCAGTATTCCTTGCCATAGGAGATTACCGGCCAGCCGTAATTGCGGCCAGGTAATACCAGGTTGATCTCATCACCACCACGCGGGCCATGCTCGATGAGCCACAGTCGCTGGTGCGTCTTGTCATGGGCAATGCCCTGGGGATTACGATGACCATAACTCCAGATTTCGGGCAGGGTATTAACCTGACCCACAAACGGATTCTCCTTTGGCACGCTGCCATCGCGATTTAACCGCATTACGGTACCGGCATGATTGGTCAGATCCTGTCCATTGGGTCGGACCCCCCGATCACCGACAGCAAAATAGACATGTCCGGTCGCATCAAATGCGATACGACTGCCGAAGTGATAGGTGGTGTCAGTGGCGGAGCGGGTTTCCAGTAAGTCCTGCCAGTCAACCAGTTTTTTATCGACAAGCTTGGCCCGGGCCAGTACCGTCACACCTTCGTCCGCCTTGTTACGCACGAAGGTAAAATAAATCCAGTCGCCGGGCTTGAAGTCAGGTGGGATCGCTACATCCAGCATGCCGCCCTGGCCGTCGGCTTTCACCGCCGGTGCACCTTGCAGTGCAGTCAGTTTTCGGTTTCTAAGATCGAACAGGCTAATCCGACCCTCGCGTTCAGTCACCAGCATCTCGTTTTCCGAGATAAACGCCATGCCCCAGGGAATGCCCAGCCCGTCCGTCACCGGCTCCAGAGTAAAAGTCGCAGACTGGCTCTGGATGATGCGCGCCGGCTGTGCATGAGCTGGCAAGACGACAAGCATCAGGATCATCCACAATAGCAAGACAAGTCTGAGCACAGTCACCTCGAATGGTTATAAATCTCTTTAGTTATCAGAAAGATTATAGACATTGATTTCTGATTGTTTTACTTGGGTATGGGATCTATAGCCGGTACTACGTAGGCCAGGTCCTACACAAAAACAAGGCATTGTCCTACAGATATTATCCTCAGAATTACTAGCATTATATTAACAAGGAAGTCCTGATATAACGGATACTTGTTCTGTCAATTTCGTCTCAAAATAGTAATAAATTATCTTGTCGTAATTCTCGCGACAAAAAGCGGTCCGGTGTTTTCCTGATAGCTATTTTGCTATGTTAACGCCAAACGGAATAGGGTTGACTTTGATCAAAGTTGACGTTGTATCAGTTATGTGAATTTTAATTATACATGAGGGAAAATCGACTTCTGCGATCTGCGCTGTGATTTATACAATAGAAGGGGAGAAATAAAAATGAATACAAGACGATTGAAAACTTGCTACCTGTTTATATTTATATCATTAATTTTTCCGGGTTTGGCAACAGCTGATAAAGCTGACAAAGGCATCGTGGTCTTTGGTGATAGTCTCTCCGATACAGGTAACAGGTACTATGAAACAGGTTTTGCCACTACCCCGCCATATTCTGAGTTGCTTGACTTTTTCCTGGTCCCCGATGGCCCTTACACCCGCGGCGGGTTGCATTTCAGTAACGGGGCCACCTGGATTGAGCAACTTGCCAGGCCTACCGGGCAAAGCGGGTATGTCGGTCCTGCGCTCCGAAATCAAGGCAAGGCAAGTAATTATGCCTATGGTGGTGCAAGGGCAAGAGGGGGACTTGAGATTATCCCCAACAACAACCAGCACCTTCCTGCCCAGGTATCCAATTTTCTTGCCGATGTGAATTACAGCGCACCGACTGATTCGTTGTATGTCATTTTTGTTGGCGGGAATGATATCTTTGATGCGGTATACGCATTGACTATCGACCAAACCGGTAACCTTAGCACCATGGTGATCTCACAGGCAATTGAGTCGGTTGTTACTCAGATCATGACGTTGAAAGCACATGGCGCACAAAATTTTCTTGTGCTGAATGCCCCTAATCTCGGTACGACACCAGCGGTGAAAATTGCAGCTGCCACGTTTTTACCGCAAAATCCGAACTTTTTGATTGGTAAAGCAACAGAAATGTCGATAGCCTATAACGCTGGATTGCAAGCGTACCTGGGTGATGTACCCGGGATCGAGATAATTGATGTCTATAACGTACTCAATAATATCGTAACTAATCCCCAGAATTTTGGCCTCATTAACAGCGCCGATGCTTGTGTGACGCCTGAACAACCACCGTATACCTGCAAGAACCCTGATGATTATGTTTTCTGGGATGGCATACACCCGACAAAAAAGGTACATGCAATTCTGGCGGAAGTCGTCGCTGTTGAACTGGCTGATTAACGATGAGTTGAATGCTCCAACAACAATCGTGTGTTTGTGTTTGAGTTCGTGTCAGGTATCGATGAATTTAGAGATGAGTTAAGAAATTTATTGGTGCCCGTCTGAATTCCGGCATAAGCAGTTTAGCTGGATACCGGATAATGAACCCCCCATTTCCGGCATTCGCTGGAATGTGCTTCTCGGTTTTGTCTCCTCGGCAACTCGGTTGTTGCTCCCGGCACAACTCTAACTTCTACATCTGACCTCCAGGGATGGAGGAAATGCAATAGGATTGTAGGAACAATCCTTGCCCGGTCGTCGTGCATTGTTCTACCTTCGCCCGGTCACTCACGACATCCGTGTCTCCCGTGACACTTGGGCATCCTGCCCATCGTCCTTGGACTCGTACCTCCTACATCTGACCTCCAGGGATGGATGAAATGCAATAGGATTGTAGGAACAATCCTTGCCCTGCAGTCGTACCCTCATGTGTCACTTGACCTTACCTGTGCTTCGTCCATGCAGGTTGGCTGGCCGTCAGGCCGTAATCTATGATTTAATATTTGGTTATTGATAATAGTACCGGCTTTTCCGACACTACGAGACACAATAAGAGTGGACATCTGGCAGATTCTTGTCCTGACCCTGGTTGGTATGCTGGCCGGCTGGCTCAATGTTATGGCGGGTGGGGGATCACTGTTGACGGTACCGGTGATGTTGTTCATGGATATTCCCGCACCGGTTGCCAATGGTACCAACCGGATTGCCATCCTGGCGCAGAATATTACCGCCGTCTATACCTTCTTTCGTAAAGGTTTCTCGGACTTCAAACTGGGATTGAGCCTGTCCCTGATGGCGTGCCTGGGGGCGACCGGCGGCGCCTGGGTCGGGGTGCAACTGGAAGGGGTCTGGTTTAATCGTTTGCTCGCCGCGGTGATGATCGGTGTGATGATCACCATGGCGACGGGCAAGAAAATGCGCCACAAAGCTCCTGAAGAGGAGCATGCCAAAAATCTGTTATCAGGTCATCTGTTGATGATTATCGCGGGATTCTGGGGCGGCATGATCCAGATCGGCGTGGGTTTTATCCTGATGCCGATTTTATACCGGGTGATGGGTTTTGGGCTGGTACGCGTTAATATGTACAAGGTCTTCATTGTCCTCAGTTATACCATTGTGGCCCTGGCGGTTTTTGCCTCACAGTTGCAACTGATATGGTGGGCCGGTCTGGGCCTGGCGCTGGGAAATTCCATTGGTGGCTGGTACGGTGCCCATACGACCATTCATAAAGGGGAGGTATGGATACGACGGGTATTTTTTATCACCCTGACGGCCTTTGTGATTAAACTGTTATTCTTCTAATGAGTCGCCGTACCTAATTAACACTAGTAAAAAATCTTGTCACATTCGCTAAATGTAGCTTACTTCCCAGGCGATAAAATCGAAACCACACAACTCGTATAAAACCAAGCCTGAATATATATGGTAAGAATAGAATCAGTTAAATTGCTCATACTTATTTATTAGAATTTTGGCTTTGTCGTTATCAAGTGCAGCAAGACAAGACGACATGCCGGAATCCAGCAAGAATTGTGTCATTCCGTGATTCAAATCACCTTGGTGCTACAGGCGCAAATAACCAGGTTGTATACTGACTTGTAGAAGATACCAACATGGCAGAGACGGGGATGATTGAAAAAACGAATGGCTCAGCAATCAGGTCCGCTAACAAACGCTGGTATCAACGGCGGAAACCAAAACGCAAACTAATTATTCTTGCCACCATTCTGGTGGTGCTGACATTGTTGTACTCCTTTGCTCCCACGTTTATTGCGCGTTTTGTTATTACTCGAGAACTCGATAAATACGGGATTGAGGCTAGCGGTATTGAGACATTAAGGATTAATCCCTGGAAAATGGAAGTCTGGCTGGGGCCGGTAAAATTCCATACCGGTGAGAGTGAGGATGGACAACTCGGTGAGCTGGGTATCAAGGTCAATCCGTTTCCTGCTGTTCAGAAGCATGCCATGGTCAAACGTGTTCTGGTTCGGGGTATCGATATTTACGTGGCCCGTGCTGCAGACAATACGCTGACATTAAATGGCATCCCATTGAACCAGTTTTTCCCTTCTGCTGATGAAACCGAAACCGCGCCGCCAGCAGAAGATACGACCCCCTGGGGGACCGGTCTGGGCAATTTCGAAATGCAGGAGAGCCGGTTTATCTTCAAGGAGAAGACGGGCGGGACGCTCACGGTTAAGATCGACAATTTGCGGCTTAATGACTTTATCAGCTGGACCCCGGATCAAGCCGGGGCATTCGAAATCAAGGCCCGTGTAAACGACATTGAATTTGATTGGAATGGTAAAGCCCGACCATTTGCAGAACATATTACACTCACAGCCAATGCTGTAACCCGAGAGGCGGGGCTTCCCAATGTTATTGAATTTACCGGTCCACTTAATAAGCAAAACCCGATGGAACGCCGAAATGGGATCTATCACAGCGAGTTTCAGCACGAGATCACACTATTTAAAACGGGACGCCTCGAGGGCAAGACGGTCGGTAAGCTGGAAGTCATCGGCGTAGACTATATTCAGGAGGAATCGTATGCATTATCAGTTGAACGGGCCGAGATGGATATCGATACCATCTATACGATTACGGAAGATAATAATATTCAAATTAATGGCCAGATCATCATGGATATCCAGAAGGGTGCCGGGAAAGTACCAGAGGATAGTGTCTTTGATCTTGAGAGAGCACATATAGAACTCGCAGACCTGAGCACAACAATTAAAAATGATCGTAGTCTGAGTATTGCCACCAAACCGGAGGTTAACCTGACAAATAGTCATTTTACAGGACAGATCCACTTGTCCATGGATGCGTTGTTGAATATTTTGCGCCAATTGCAATCGTTATCAGCAGGTACTGATATTAGCAAGGAACAGACCGGCCTGGGTGATTTCGCGGGTGAGGAAGTAAGTTTGCCTCGATCAACAATTTCTATATCGCAACTGCAAACCACTTCACCCAAGCTGGAGCTGACCACAGCCGCCGGTGAAGTAGACCTGAATCATACGGTTAGCGGCGAAGTTAAAGGACTTGAGGTTTCATCCAGGCAACGTCGTATGACCATCGCCAACGCCAAGACCAACATTTCCAACATGCAAATGCAGTCCGGCGAAGGCAAAATGTCGCTCAGTCTGTCCGGCAACACCGAGCTAACTACTATACAACACAAGGGTCCATTCGGTGAGAGCAAGATAGACTCGTTCGTTACCGACAATGAAAGACTGAAATTGCAAGTTGAGAGTGGCAACATTGACGTTGAATCAGATATCAAGGTGATAGTGAATGGTAGCCACATCCTTCTGTACAAGTTTGATGAACTTCCGGAAACATCGATTGGTATTGGAGCTGTTGCAACATATCTAAAAAATGGACGCTTTGCCATAGAAAACCAGAAAATGCAATGGCAAGGTAATGCGGAGGCGAGCATCGACGAGCTTGTGGTTGATGTCGCAAAGGGAAAAGAGGCCTCTACAAAATTCCAGCGCCTTGAATTACGCAACGCGAAAGCGGATCAGGAATTCAATATACGTGCCGAGGCGCTGATTTTAAGCGGTCTCGATGTATTTTTAACCAGGAACTATGTTGATGATGTCCTCGCGTCGGCAATCGATCAGGCGGCCCCGCAACAACAGGAAGAAATTGCTGAAAAGACACAGGGTTCCGATAAATCAAAATCAGGTGATGCCGTAAAATTGAAACTACAACTTGGACGTGTGGCGCTGGAAAAAGGCGCAAAAGTGCGGTTCGAGGACAAGAAAGTCCAACCTCCGGTCAAGGTGAATACAATTTTCAAGAGCGCCGAATTGCGTGACGTCGATATGAAAAATTCCAGGAAACGTGCCCAGGCTAAACTGGTTGCCAATATCAATGAGTTTACCAATATCGAACTGAAAGGCTGGGCAGCTAATCTGGGGCCAAATCCTGATCTTGAAATCATGGGAAAGATTGAGAACCTGGAGTTGCCCACTTATTCACCTTACGCGGCTGAATTTGGTGGTGTCTACCTGGAGAGTGGCCAATTTACGACTGAGACCAAAACAACCGGGCAGCATGGCAAGCTGAATGGTGAGATAAAACTGGATGTGCAGGATTTGGTATTCCATCCCTTATCTGAAGAAGATGCAAAACGTTTGTCAAACAAAGCCGGATTTCCTATACAAACAGCAGTGGGACTTTTACAGGATTCAGACGGACATATCAGTTTACATTTTCCAATCAGTGGAACCTTAAATAAACCGGATGTAGATATCAGTTCGGCGATCAGCAAGGCGATCGGTAGCACCCTAAAAAATATCTTTCCGCCGACTATGATTGCCGGCATGTTGTCTTCGAACGAACAAGGCAAAAATGTCAGCTTTGAAGCCATCAAATTCAAGCCGGGTTCTGTAAAACTGGATGAGGCGGCACGGCAATATGCTGACGAGTTGGCGACCCTGTTACGAGAACGACCCGTCCTGTCGCTGAATGTTTGTGGTGTCACCAATGCTGATGATTTTTACAATCTCACCTTGATCAAGATTAATAAACCTGCCAAGACGCAAGCTGCTGCGGATCAACGACTCAAACTCATTGAGACACATAAATCAAAATTACAAGAACTTGCCGCTGAGCGTACCCGCACGGTGCGACGTTACTTGATCACAGAAAAAGGACTGAATGCCGGGCAGGTAGGCGAGTGTCGGGCAAAATTAGATATTGATAATAAAGGCCCGCCACGGGTGGATGTAACGCTTTGACGATAGCCTCAACGTAACGGTACACCTTGTATAAAGCATATATTGCCGGGTGTTAAAACAAAAGAGATAGTCACTGTGAAATTGCTTTTATATTCTGTTATTGGCATTACTGTGGTCATTGGCTTGATGTTACTTGGGCTATCGATTTCGTCCCGCAAACAGCCGGAGCTGGGGCTGCTCGATGGTCGGTTGCGTCCCTGTCCATCGACGCCGAATTGCATCAGCAGTGAAGGGCAGGGTGGATATGCTTTTGTGGAACCCCTGGCCTATTCCGCCACAACGACGGATGCCTGGCAGGCAATCAAACAGACCGTTATCGCAACAGGTGGCGATATAGTGAGTGAACAAAATACTTATTTGCATGCAACTTACGCAACACCGCTACTGCGTTTTATCGATGACGTTGAATTTCGGCTTGATGAAAACCATAATGTCATTCATATCCGGTCAGCCTCGCGGGTAGGCCGCTCTGATATGGGTATGAATCACAAACGGGTAGCGCGTATACGGACTATGTTTGAAAAGCAAATCAAGTCTTTGGGTGTAGCACACTGAAGCCGGCCGGAATGTTCAATTACGAAAAGGATTACGGTATGCCGCGTATTATTGAATCACCCACCATCGTCGAGGCAGCCGGTAATAAACCAAAGCGAATCGAAGAATACATTGGCCGTGCGAATTCGAATCACTCCACAGTCAGTGTCGCGCGCATGGTATCACCGTCAGGTTGGGTCGAACCTGGCCAGCGTCCGGAGTTTATGGAGATTACCCTGGT
Source organism: Thiohalomonadales bacterium (assembly GCA_040235565.1). Taxonomy (GTDB): domain Bacteria; phylum Pseudomonadota; class Gammaproteobacteria; order UBA6429; family Thiohalophilaceae; genus JAHEIJ01. Next base: position 19,631 of record JBECLA010000131.1, read on the forward strand.
ATTGCGAGGCCGGGTCCACCTTGAGTATGAAGGCGGTGAGTGTGATGTGGCTGCTGGTCAGGCCGTTATTACCGAGCCCGGTGAATGGATTCGCTACAGTACGCCTGCTGCCGAAGGGGCAGAATATGTTGCTGTGTGCCTTCCCGCCTTTTCGCCTGATACCGTGCATCGCGACGAATAAAACAATCATTGTGCTGCAGTATATATACGGGCCAAAGTAAAGCCCGCTCATAGCGGGCTTTCTGTATCAATATCAGCAGGATCAAACGATTGGGGTTTTAAAATAGTAACCGATAACACCACATGCAGCGGCGGCAAAGATACCAATAATACTCAGGTAACGATTTTTTGGTGCCGCCACGGTGAGCCCCATCATGGCGAGAAAGAATGAGACCAGGGGGAACATCGTTGGACTTACCAGCAATGCACCAGGGGCGGCTGCAATGGAAAGAAAGCCCATTAATTTACCGTCGTTAGCATTATTCTGTGTACTGACTGCTTCATCACTCACTGGCTTCTCCTTATGACGCAAAGTTATCGTTGATATAGTGCTGCAAAATATGCGGGTTTTGACGCAGGATAGATAATTTAATTTATTGATAGGTGGATAGATTACTCCGGTTTTTGCCGTGAGACCTGAATAGTAAACAATGTGCTAATTGTCTAATATTCACTGATTCTAATACCGTGATGAGTGAGCGTTGATGTAACCGGCATCTGGCTAACCCTGCGTGACCCGTAACCAGGCTGGTATGCTATAGACTACGCAGGTCTGACAGGGGCCGACATTAGAATGCCTTATAAACTTATCGTTTCAAGGGATATGGCAGCAGGTTTTCTGCAAACCGGACAGGTCAGTTGTCACGACAGCGCGGGTAAAGAAATCGTTTGCCATGAAACAGGCCAGGATGCCGCCTACCGCAAAGGCATAAAATGGCCGGAACCCCGTTTTACCGATCAGGGCGATCTTGTCCTGGATCATCTCTCTGGACTTTCCTGGAGCAAGAATGCCAATCTGGCCGAGTTTCCGCTGACCTGGCAGGAAGCGCTCGAATTCGTGCAACAGATGAATCGTGAACGCCGCTATGGCTACCACGACTGGCGTCTTCCCAACCGGCGCGAGCTACGGAGCCTGGTCAGTCACCAGACCCGGGATCCGGCGTTGCCGGAAAACCACCCCTTCACACAGGTCTTTCCCGGCTGGTACTGGTCCTCAACCACCGCAGCGATCAGTCCCGCCCATGCCTGGTATGTGCACCTGCAAGGTGCCCGGATGTTCTATGGAGGAAAAGACCAGTCCTTTTTCGCCTGGCCGGTGCGGGGGAGCGGCAATGGAAATCTCTCCGCGACCGGCCAGACAGCCTGTTACGACCCGAGGGGGCGCCCGATCCCCTGTCAGGACACGGGGCAGGATGGGGAACTCCGTAGCGGCCGGCCCTGGCCTGTGAGGCGATTTGTGACGGATCCATGCGGGATTCACGATTTACTCACCGGACTATGCTGGTCTCACCATGCGGATATCACGCGCGGAGCCGTCAACTGGCAGGAGGCACTGGATAACGTTGCCCGCCTGAATCAACGTCAGGGTCGCGGGGGCTGGCGACTGCCGAATATTAATGAACTTGAATCCCTGGTCGATTGCAGCACAAGTCGACCGGCACTGCCTGCAGCGCATCCCTTTCAACACGTACGGGAAGGCTACTGGTCATCAACCACTTCCCTGTTCGAGCCGGATTGGGCCTGGGCGCTGTATCTCGATAAAGGTGCCGTCGGGGTGGGGCAAAAGGTCGGCAAGCATTTTCATGTCTGGCCGGTGCAGGACGCGAGTATGGGGTCCTCTACGGAACCGAAATGATTAAACTGCAATATACTCAGTTTACTGTTGGCAAGTGGCCTGACTGGATAGTCAAATCGATGCGATTTATCTACTCCATATTTGTTCTCTGGTTGATCAGCCATAGCGTGAGTGCGTATGAGCTGGTCTACGTTGCCGGTTCTGAGCAAATATTCAAGCAACCCCATGACATTGTCTTGTCGCGCGATCGTCGCTATCTGTATATAGCAGATAATAACAATGATCGTATCGCCGTCCTTGATCCGGACAGTCTCACGCTTATTGGAACGTTCGGTGAAGGCCAGGTAAGGGAGCCGCATGATGTGGTCTTTCAGTCAGCGGATACGTTGCTGGTTGCGGACACGGGAAATAACCGCATAGCAATCTTTAACGTTCAGGGAGCCAACGCAGAATTAGTCGGTGAATTACGCGGTACCATCAGGCGACCTGAGGGGGTGGCCGTACATTCCAATGGGCGTATCTATGCCACCGGTGCCGTCTCCGGGAACATCGAGGCGTTTGAAAACGGCGAATCCATTGCGGTTGCGGAGGGTTTATCTGCACCACATGATATCAGTATCGCCCCGGATGGTTCTTTGTGGATAGCGGATGCAGGGAATGACCGTCTGGTGAATATGAATCAGGCTTTACGCGTAATACGTAGCCTCAAAGGGCCGCCTTATCAGTTTAGCGGGCCACGCTACCTTGATTTTGACCAGGCCGGGAGACTGTATGTGGCGGACAAATACAATCATCAGATCAAGGTGCTCGCATCGGATCATGCTGTATTGTTTACCCTGGGCAGTGGGCGTAGTGGCATCGGCCGCAACGTTTTTGATCGCCCCGAGGGAATTACAATCCAGGGTCAGGATATCTGGTTTTCAGATACCTACAATGACCGGATTGTCCGGTATCAGATAGTGAATCAAACTCGATGATGTTAAAACAACCGCTATTTGAACGACATCACTTTACCATTATCTCATCATGATGCTGGCCAGATTGGAGGTATTGCCGTGTATGCTAATTTCAGGATCTTGTTTCCATCGACTGTATTGTTCATCGGATTGGTGTTGTTAACGTTTAATTCCGCGGTTGCAAAGAATGTGAAAGTTACGCCCCTGGGAAGTCATGATGGTGAATTTTGCGGACGTGATCGGGCGTTGATTTTCGAAGACCCGGATGGCACCCGGCTGTTGTATGATGCCGGGCGCACGGTGGCGGGCGCCGGGGATACGCGTCTGGGCAAGATTGATGCTGTGCTGGTGAGTCACATGCATGGCGATCATGTCGGTAACATTCATATTGAAAAACCCAATGCCGGGAGTTGTGGCCAACCCGACACGCCGGTCGATGCTTTGCCCAATACCAACAGCGTGAATATCGCCCTGGCAAAGAAGGCCAGGATCATCACCGGGAGCGAGATGCCCAGGTTCTTTGCCGCCAAGCTCAAGGCACTGGGTGGCGATCCGAAAGCATCCCAACTGGTACGCTTCGGCGGGTCAGTGATGCTGGGCGGCGTGCGGATCACCACGGTACCGGCCGTGCATTCGAACGGTATCGCCGCCGGGATGATCGGGGGAGAACTGGGTGAAATGCTGCAAACGGCCGGACTGACCGCCTATGCCGGACCGCCAACGGGATATGTGTTGACGTTTTCCAATGGTCTGGTGGTCTATCTATCAGGTGATACCGGCATCACAGCCGAGCAGGACACGGTGGTGCGTGATCATTATCACGCCAAACTGGTGGTAATGAATATTGGCGACACCTACACGACGGGTCCAACTGAAGCGGCCTGGGTGGTGAATGAATTGATCAAACCCAACGCAGTTATTGCTTCACATGCCAATGAAGCCGCGACCCGAAATGGCAAGGTGATCCCCGATACCCGCACCGACACTTTCATCAAGGCCACGCACGTGCCCGTCTTCCTGCCACTGAGTGGCAGGACAATGGAATTTGATCGCAATGGCAAATGTGTGGCGGGGTGTGTTTAAAGCAACAATCCCCTGGAATTTTATTGTTGGTTATATCTAGACATGACAATACCTGACGCGGTGTTGCAGGCCATCTGTCTCAAAAATAATATGAAAGTGTTCGTCAGTTCGTAAATAGGGACGTGGCTGCTGATCCAGTTCCTCGATGACACTTTCGTGGGGGTGGCGGAAAGGGCGGATATGACTGCTGATGCCCAGCACCGTCTGGTTATCCAGGTGTCCGAGCCAGGGACACTGTCCATGGGAGAAATAGCCATTTTCCGATCCATGGTGAGGCACCTTGAAGAACCGCGTGTTTGCCGGGATTTCGGCGGCAATGTTGTCCCAGACTTCCGCCTCAGCATCACCTGTCAGAATAACCGCGTCATCACCCAGGTATAACGCCAGTACCACCGAGTTATTGTTCTCATTATCAGGAAGCAGGTCTGCCTCAGGCCATAACACGTCTACGCGTACATCACCGAGGGCCGGGAGCGTTTGCTGACGATCTACATGCTGGTAGCGCATGTTTTTACGTGGCCCATAGCGCTTTGCATAGCGTAGCAAATCGGAGAAAAACAAGGCGGTATTTTTGGATTTTGGATAACAAAACCAGTCGGTACCGAAATCTTGCAGTACTTTCTTCAGACCTTGTCCATGGTCGGCATGAACATGGGATAACAAGACCCAGTCAAACAGATTCTCGTTAACCGGGAATCGCACTCCCTGACGTTCGAAGAACCGTTTTAGAAAAATATATGAAGAACGAAAGGTAGCCGTGTCATTGGAGTCGATCAGGGCAAAATGTGAGTCGCCGTTATCAGTGTAGGATTCTATAAGGATAGAGTCACCCCAGCCTACATCGATGAGATTGATACGTAACAGACTCATGCTGATGGTCCTTCATCTGGTGAAGGTTTGCGTTGCAGGACTCGACCCTCAGCTTCGTTCTCGTGATAATGGCGACGGGCAGCCTCGACCTGCTGCCAATGCCAGGCACGAAAGGCCGCCGACTCAATTCTGGAGTATTCCGCCTGTGCCAGATGTTGTTCGCACGTCTCAAGCAAGTCGTCTTGTTCCAGTTGTCCTTCCCGATAGCGAAACGCGGCAGAAAACAGGTCGTCGCCGATTCGAAACACATCGCCCAGGGCAAAGTCCGTCTCCGCCTGACGCAGCACAAATTCAGGAATCCAAAGGTCATCGACATCGATAAACAGTTCAGGACGCTCCTCGAAGCGATCCAGAGTGGTCTCGATGCTATCGGGTGAGTCAAATGAATTGCCTCCGAACGGCTGGCGTATGATGCCGACCAGACCCAACATGAGGAATGAGGAGGGTTCACCTCTCAGGCTGAGTTGCCAGTCGGGGCTCGGCGCATCGCATTGTACGGTCAAATAGTTACAGCGGACCATTCGAAAATCGTCACGGCGCTTAATTGAATCGACGACGACTGGTACCCCGTTCTGGTTCACTTTGACATCTTCCCTGCTTATGTTTGGCATTGTTCCTACAGGAAATATAGTTCAAATTTGTGATGTTGTTACTGTTATTTCGAGTAAGCTGAATGAATACATTATCCATGTATTCCCGGATTAGTTTTTCAGAAACAAGAAATTAAATCATGCTTGTTGTTGGCCTGCGGCGGCTGAACGTTTGTTGGCGAGCGGCGAAGCATGGTAGTAGCCAGATCGAGCGAAAGCGCATAGTCAGCGCCGAATTCCTGCTGGATATTCTAAAGTGAGGATTTATACTTCTTAGATTTCCTGGTCAAATTACACGATGGTGTGTTGTCAAAAACACGCGTTGTGTGTCGGGTTTTTCTCAAGCCGACTGAAGCAAGCGGCGTACTACACGCTGCAGGAGGTGAATCGTGTCAGACCAAGGTAATCCCTCACGTCGCAGGTTCGTCAAGATTTGTGCGGCGGCAGCCGCAGCTGTGACTACCAGTTCCTGCCTGCTCACACGGGAAACTGAGACATTGCAACAGTTTCCGCGGGTGCGTTTGGTGGACCATAAAGGTTCTCCGATTACCGTCGATCAGCTTGAAGTCGGACGGAGCTATATTTTTCATTATCCGTACGTTTGCACCCCATGTTTCCTGCTCAATCTGGATCGGCCGGCAAATGGCGGTACGGAATTGCGTACCGAAAACGGAGACTATTACAACTGGCAGGGTGGCGTCGGTCCGCAGCATTCAGTGGTTGCCTTTTCCGCTATCTGTGCACATCGTATGAACTATCCTGCACCTCAGGTCAGTTTTATTAATTACCGTCACAATAAAACGACATTTCGCGATATGGATGAACAAATGGCGGAACAATCCCACGTGATCTATTGTTGCTCTGAATACAGTGTCTATGATCCGACCGAGGGCGCACGAGTACTTGGTGGACCTGCCCCCCAGCCACTGGCTGCAATCAAGCTGGACTACGCTGACGACAGCGATACCCTGAACGCAGTTGGCGCTTATGGTGGCCAATTGTTCGATCAATTCGTGGAAAAATTCGCACTCAGGTTAACACTGGAGCTGGGGCGTGAGGATATCGATACTCTCATCTCGGGTAAGACGAAAGTGTATCCGCTGGATGTGTACACCAGAAATCAGGTGTTGTGTTAGCAATAAGAATGAATTCCGCTGCACACCGGAATCACATACAAGATTTGTTATCAATACCCGATGGAGCCAAATTTCGATATCTGTGAATTATCATCAAGAGCCTTGCGTAAGTTGAAAATGGCGCTCGAGAGGAAATCATAACCCACCACCATCCCTGCCCAGACTGTGGTTTCCGGTTCTTCGCGACTAAATACTTTCCCGGGACGGCTGGCCAGGCAGATCAAGACACCATCACCCGGGGTTCGGGCCTTATATCCGTTTCACCCCGGTGAAGTTGTCCTGTCGCTGGCTCAACCCGCCAATCGGCAACCTGAAACGGCTGTTGTGGATTTGTCCCCGGATGTTGGGGCTCATCCAAGCGCTTTCCCCCTGAAGCTGCCCGCCGGAACCGTGCGGGCTGTCCGAATAATTACTCCTGTCGCACAGCAATTGCAGTCTTGCGTCTGCGTTCTGTTAGGCCGAATGATGAGAATTTATCCTCCATAAGAAATCTTTCGTACTTACAATGTTAAAGTAGTGAAACAATGGCAATGTTTAGGTGATTGGGACCTTTATACTGGTGTGATTGGTACCATATAAGTCATGACTATTACCGGATTCTGATGGAGACATCCACTTTTAATAAGGAGTACGATTAATGAAAACAATAACCTGCCTGTTACTCGCAAGCCTGCTCTCGACAGCTGCTGTGTCAATGGCCGCAGATGGCATTGCACCATGGGGACGTGCCAAAGTCGCTGAGATTGATTACCAACCTCAGAAAGTCGTTTACGATGTTTCCGTCTCGAGTGTCTCGGCACTCACCAATGTAATGGATCGGGTCAGCTTTCTGAACAATATCTATCACGCCGATCCCTTTGAAAGTTCGATTGTGATGGTGTTGCATGGCAATGAAATTCCGTTTTTTGCTATTAAAAATTATGATAAGTACAAAGACCTGATGAAGCGGGCCGAGAGTCTGACGATGAACGGTAATATTCAATTCCGTATGTGCAGGGCGGCTGCACAGGGTCATGGTTTAAAACCGGAAGACATCCATGGTTTTGTTGTGATGGTGCCCATGGCGGATGCCGAGATCGTTCGTCTGCAACAGGAGGCGGGACATGCCTACATGCGGTAAAAGGTGCGTGAATCCATTATGGCTAATGCTAAGTCTAATTGTTGTTAACCAATTGGCTTTGGCAGCGCCGGTAGAGACGCCGTATAACGCGGTCAGCCTGCCTTTCGTGTTGCATCAGGTCCCAGATACACCGGTGTATTACATCATAGGAAAATCCGGGGTGCCCGGTGCTGACAACGAGGGGCATACCTCGAATGCCGGTTTCGTGGTGACGGATGATGGCGTGGTGGTATTTGATGCTCTGGGAACACCGGCACTGGGTTACCGCTTGATCCAGCGTATTCAGGAAGTCACTGACCAACCGATAAAGAAAGTCATCATCAGTCATTACCATGCTGATCATATCTATGGTCTGCAAGCATTCAAGGAATATGGCGGGAATCCTGTGGTCATTGCCCAACAGCAGGCACTGGGTTATATGGGTGGCAATCGAGCAAGTCAGGGGGAGGCCGCCCAGCGCCGTCTGGAGCAACGCCGCGAGGCGCTGTTTCCGTGGGTAGACGAAAGTACCTATCTGGTACCACCGGATGTGACATTTGAGAATACATATGCTTTTAAGCTGGGAGGACTGACATTTGAGGTGCGTCACCTTGGACCAGCCCATGCACCTGATGACAGTATCATGCTGGTCAAAGAATTGGGCGTGTTATTCAGTGGTGACGTAATCTATCAGGGTCGGATCCCGTTTCTTGACAGTCCTGAGACCGATGTGCGCAACTGGCTCAAAGGGCTTGAATATCTCTCCAATCTGCAACCAACACCCCGATATATCATTCCGGGTCATGGAGATGTGGGCACCGATGTTGCTTATTCCTTGTCTTTTACACAGGGTTATCTTGAGTACGTAATCAATGCGATGAAAGCAGCATTGCTGGACCTGCAACCGTTTGATGAGGCTTATGACAACACGGATTGGTCGAAGTACGAAACCATGCCCGCATTCGACGCCAGTAATCGCGGCAATGCCTACCGTATTTATCTGGAACTGGAGCCAGAGTATTTTTAGTCCGCTACACGTTGTCTTAATAACAGCATTTGTTCTTGCTGTTGATTTATTCTGCATGTTTATTGACATAAAAACACATGAGTAATTCTGACAAAAGATCCAGGCAGCAATCGTCATTAGAGGCGGGTGTGGAACGTGTTGTTACACCGTTTCAGGAATTTATTAAAGACCAAACATCCGCTAGTGTATTGCTGTTACTGTGCACCATTGCCGCACTCATTGTTGCAAATTCCCCAATCGCCCATCATTATGAGGCGTTGCTCCATAGCCAGGCTGGATTTGTGTTCGGCGACTGGTCACTAAAAATGAGCCTGCGTCATTGGATCAACGAGGGACTCATGTCGCTGTTCTTTTTTATCCTGGGGTTGGAAATAAAACGGGAGGTCCTCGTTGGTGAACTCAAGCAACCGCAACAGTCTCTTCCGGTAATCGCCGCTGCGCTGGGTGGCATGTTAATCCCCGCCGCTATATATATTGCTTTCAATACAGGGTCGATGAGCGTTCACGGTTGGGGTATTCCCATGGCAACAGATACCGCCTTCGCTGTGGGTATTCTGGGGTTGCTTGGTCGACGTGTACCGCTAGCCTTGATCACCATCCTGACAGCCCTGGCAATCATTGACGATCTTGGCGCGATTCTGGTTATTGCGCTGTTTTATACAGATACAATCAATCTTTCCGCCCTGGGCACTGCCGGTGTTTTGCTATTGCTGCTAATCGTCTTCAATCTGGTCGGATTTCGCCATTCACTCATCTACTTCATTGGCGGAGCCCTGGTCTGGCTGGCGATGCTGGACTCGGGTGTTCATGCCACCGTCGCGGGTATATTGGTGGCCATGATCACCCCGGCACGTCCAAAACGGGAACCAAGGTGGTTTGTGCGTCAGGCCCGGCAACTGATTGACAAGTTCGAAAATCTTGAGGAGCAAACGGATCGCCCAATCCTGGCGGAAGACGAACAACACATAGTTGCCGAACGGATACAGGACACGGCCGAGAAAGTCACGACGCCGCTACGGCGCTGGGAACGGATTTTAGAACATCCCGTAGCGCTATTTGTAATGCCTGTCTTCGCCCTTGCCAATGCCGGTATACCGCTGGAGATCAATGCACTTGTCACACAGAAAACTGAACCGTTGGCATTGGGCATACTTGCGGGATTGATTATCGGTAAGTGTGCCGGGATTGTCTCGTTCAGTTGGCTTGCCTTGCGATTGAAGCTCGGACGTTTGCCTGCCAGGGTCAACATGCGTCATATCATTGGTATTGGTCTGCTTGGCGGTATTGGTTTTACCATGTCAATTTTTATCGCCGGGCTGGGGTTCGAAAACAATCCTGAAGCTTTACTCAGCGCCAAGACGGCGATTTTACTGGCTTCTCTGGTTGCCGGGACCTCAGGTTATCTGTGGTTGCGATTTCGTACGTGATGCAGGTTCCGGTAACTTCAATTGACTCTACTGCGGTTACTATTTTCCTCCAGGAATCTTTCTCATCGAATCAAGTATTTGATATCAGTGTTCAAACCTGACACAGAGCACAGGTGGTAGATGTTTACTCACAACCTGCCAGCTGTCACCCTGATCTTCGCTGATCCAGAGCGAGCCGGTTGTGCTACCGAAGGCCAGTCGTTCGCCGTTATCGCTGATGGCCAGGGCATGCCGGTAGACGAGATCATAGGCGGGTTCTTCAGGTAAGCCTTCGTGCAAGACCTCGAAATGTTCACCGCCGTCACGGGTACGGGTTACAACCAGTCGCGCATTGACCGGGAAACGTTGTTCATCCCTGGTAGCAGGGACGAACCAGGCGGTATCTGGATCGGTGGGATGTGCAGCCACGGCAAATCCGAAGCTGGAAGGGGGAACATCCTGCAACTCGAGCCAGTTTTCACCTCCATCATCACTGCGAAAAATGCCGTTATGATGTTGCATCCACAGCCGCTGTGGTTGGGCCGGGCAATGCACGATTCGGTGAGCGTCCTGGCTGATGGGATCATCCGCCTGTTCGGGCGGCATATAGACATTACGCAATCCCTTACCAATCAATGTCCAGTTCTGGCCTGCATCTTTACTGGTCCACACTCCGCCGACAGATACGCCGACAGTAACATGTTGTGGATCCCGGGGGTTAATCAGGATGGAATGGATACCGGCAAAATCATAGCCACCCCCCATCCATTTCTTGCGACGCGGGTCGTCCCACAGTGGGCGATTCAAGGTCCAGCTGTCACCACTGTTGCTGGAATAAAATAGTCCGCCCGGTATCACACCACACCACAGTTCACCGGGACGGGCACCAACTTCGAGTGACCAGACCATTTCGGTACTCCAGGGGATATCGATCCCCCGCATAGGATCCTTGTCTTCCACATCTTCGGGTTTTGCCGGAAAAGCGGGTGTCGGCGTTTCCGACCAGCTGTTGCCGTTATCTACGGAGCGGTGCATCTTGACGCCGAAGTGGCCGAGATCCAGCGCTGCATAAATGGTTTGATCCCAGGCCTGTGCCACAAGCATGGATACCGGATCGCCCAGAAACCAGCTTTGTCCTATCTGCCACTGATTGCGCTTCTGACGTTCAATCCGGAACAATCCCTTACGGGTACCAACCAGGAGTCGGTCACTCATATTCAGCCTCCGGAAAGTGCTTGCATGATAAAGAGTTCGTCATTGTCATTGACTCGATCTGACAACTGGCGACGATCCAGGATCATTTCCTGATTGAGAAAGATGGCGACGTGATGGCGCACCATACCCTGATCATCCAGCACATAAGCACGCACTTTCGGGTTGGCATGGAAGTAATTATCCAATACTTGTTTTACCGTCTCGCCTTCGATACGCGCCATGGGGGTGGATACATGGCGGGACAGGTTGGGTGTGAAACTCAGTCTTGCCATCGTCGATTCCGGGGAAGGGATGCAACACAGTTTAGCACGTTGTTTTGAACGAACCGTACCTTGAAGCTATAAATGTTCATTCCTGTGTTGTATGCCAAATTCCCATAACAATAACTCTAAGACTAAAGCACCAATTTTGACATTTGTCAGGTAATCATTTGGTTATGTTATTTTATATTTAATGTTACGCCCGTACCTGGCATTATTAAGGAGAAGCAGATTATTCAGCTGACATATCTATCAGTCGATGATATGGTGGACGGGCAGTTTGCTCATCTCCCATTCACCCGTTTGCGGATCGTACTGTGAAGCCGTGAAGACATGCCATTCGGTGTCATCGAGTTTCGGATAGTCACCACGATAGTAGTAACCCGGCCAGCGGGTTTCCTGTCGGTACAGGGTATGACGGGTCACAGACTCCGCTGTCCAGACCCGATGATGAAGTTCCCATGCTCTTTGCAACTGGTGAAGGTCCTCGGCACCCAGATGATCCAGATCTTCCTTCAACATGGTGAGCAATTCCAGGCCCCGATTGAGCATGGGCTCATTGGTAACATAGTAGGTACTGATACCGCCGACATACTCATCCATGATTTTTTCCAGTCGCTGCAGACCTTGCAACGGCGAGATGTAACTCGGTGACACGGTTCCGGCAACAATCTCGTTCCGTCCCACCTCGTAGTTTTCCATCGGTTTGAAAATTGTCGCTTCAAGCTCCTTGATTTGCATATCGTCTATCTGTGGGGTATCAGTGCTCTTGTCCCTGACGTATTTTACGGCGGACTTACCGGCAATTCTGCCTTCGGTAAATGAACCGGATGAGAACTTGTGTGCCGAACCACCAATGGTATCGCCAGCACCGAAGAGTCCATCGACTGTCATCATGCGGTTATAGCCCCATTGGTAATCTGCCGGTGCGATATCTTCAGGTCCACTGGCCCAGGCCCCGGAGCAGGTGGCGTGTGATCCCATGACGTAGGGTTCTGAGGTTATCAATTCCGAGGGTTTTTCCCGCGGATCGATGTTCTGTGAGGCCCAGACCACGGCCTGACCAATTGTCATATCAAGAAAATCTTCCCATCCAATTTCTTCTTTCTCCCGGGTATCGAGTACTTCCTGGGTATGCATGTATATGGGACCTTTACCTGCCTTGATTTCCTCCAGCATGGCATGATTACGCAAGCAGGTTGGTACCGGTTGTTTCTCTGCATACTCACCGACAAGTGCTTTGAGCTCGTCGAAGCGTGCCTCCTCATACTTCTCACCATAAGCGTTGGTGGCATAGGATTTGAGCAGGAGGAACCAGGCGCCTACCGGCCCATAGCCGTCTTTGAACCGGGCGAGCACAATCTTGTTTTCCATTTGTGTCATTTTGACACCGGCGGGTATCAGTAAGCCGTAGGCCGATGCGCTGCTCCATGGGGCGTACCAGGTCCTTCCCACCCCCTCGCCAATCGATCGAGCCTTGTAAATGTGTGAGGCGCCACCGGCCGCGACGATAACGGCTTTGGCCCGAAAGACATAAAAATCCCCGCTACGTACGCTAAAGCCAACGGCACCGGCAACCTTGTTGGGATCCTTCTTATCCATCAATAGATGAGTCACCATGATCCGGTTATAGACTTCAGTCGCGGCTTTACGGGCGGCTTCGGCGATAATCGGCTTATAACTCTCACCGTGGATCATGATCTGCCAGCGTCCTTCCCGCAGGTATCGTCCGGTGTCCTTGTTCTTCATAATCGGCAGTCCCCATTCCTCGAATTTGTGGACGCTGGCGTCGACATGGCGGGCGATATCGTAACCCAGGTCTTCACGGACCAGTCCCAGAAGGTCATTACGTGCATAACGAACATGGTCTTCCGGTTGATTCTCATCCCACTGCATGCCCATATAACAATTAATCGCTGACAAACCATGGGCTACGGCACCACTACGTTCGATATTTGCCTTTTCCACCAGGACGATTTTCGCATTCCGCGCCCAGTAACGGGCTTCGTAAGTGGCGCCACAGCCGCCAAAACCACCGCCGATGATGAGGATATCTGAGTCCACAAAATGGGTCTTTCTGGAGGTGAAGAGACTCATGGTACTAGGCCTTATTTGTTGTTGCTTGATGATAGAGTGGGCAGGGTATCGACATGAAGCGCCGTAGGTTCGTGGGCCAGCATTGGCGAGTCCAGCGCCTGGGTATCGGGTGTCTCATAATCAGCGGGAGACTTGATGGAACCCCAGGGAGTCGTCCGGATCGGAAATGAAAATTCCTTTACCCGTCCATCGCGATATTTAATCTTCCAATAGATCATGCCTTCCTCTTCTTCTCGCAGTACTCTGACCTTGTGGCCGAGTGGAGCGAAGTCAGCGTAGCCTCGCACGTCGATTGCATGCTGGGGGCAGGCTTTTACACATGAGTAGCACTCCCAACAGAAATTCGGCTCGATGTTGTAAGCACGTCGGTAGGTCCGATCGATATGCATGATGTCGGAGGGACAGATATCGACACATTGTCCGCACCCATCACATCGAGTCATATACACAAATGTTGGCATATTGATTATCTCCCTTCGTGACGGACTGAAGGAGTCGGGAGGTCGGATGATCCATTGGCTTCTTCCACTCTTCGCTGGAAGGCCGCTGCAGGTTTATAGAACATATGCGCAAATTTTGACCAGGGAACGCCTGCGAATAGCAGCGTGGTGAACAGGAGGTAGATACTGAATATGATCCTGGTAGCCGTCGGTCCGCCCGCTGCCTGTACAATTTCCCACAACAAGGCGAAAGTCACACTTGCCAGGAGACTGACAATGAACAAGTCCGCCCGCACCAGGCGAAAGGGCGAATGGCCCTCCTTGGCAACGTCAACCCGGATGAAAAAGAAAAACCAGTAACCGCCGACGAGCACCATCAATGCACCGATATTCCATAAAACTGGCCAGATTGCTGATGCCGGATATGCAAAAACCATCACGATGGTGGTGACAAGATAGATAACAAAGCCATAGAACATCAGCAGATGAGATAGCCTTCGCAAGGGATTGCAGAATTCGCCGGAGGTGGCAACCTCTTTTAAAAGGGTTCGTATTAACAAAAAGGCGTTATCCATGCCGCTAAGTTGTTTTGTTGCAGCTGTTTGTGATTTTCGCCATTGGCGAGCAAAAAATATGACACTTTTTTTATGCAGCATATCGAACAGTGTTCCTGCAGCCACCGCGAGTATCATCAGAATGATGTAAACCTGCATGAAATACGGTGGCAGGAAAACGATAAGGTCAGCAAATGGATTGCTGGTGAACATCAGTATGTCCTCATCTTGTTACCTGGTTGCTTAGTTTGAAGCGAACGACGATATATTGATGACTACCAAAGTCATCAGACTACAGATATTGATTTCTATAAAATCAATAATGATGCTTGCGAGGAAGAAGAAACATCCTTTTCCTGAGATCCTGATGGTCCTGGACAGAGGATCGCGTGCGACGGATCCAACTGTCTACTACGAGTATAGGAAAGGAAACATGAGAAATACAGGATAGTCTCTGAGTCATATCCCGAACAGTGCCGTTAATTACCACCTTGGTTACATGGATATAGTGAATAGATGGACAAACTTTGTTTGTCTGATCCGAAAAAAGTTTGACACTATTATATAGACTTATTGCCAGGAGGTTTCTGCAGGGAAAATTAGCCTCGCATTACCATGAGAGACTGAAGTTCAGAATGCATTAAGCAAACAAGCAAGCGGTGTTTTTCGATTGGGGAAACAATGGCTTAACTGCAAAAGATGGTGCTGCCCCACTGATGCTAGCAGGGCAGACCATTTATTCATGATGCATTTACTCTCGAAGATGACGCGTGAGATGTTTTCCCACTCAGTAAGAGCAATGCACTGCGATATGAGATGCTTATGTTGTGACTGTGCAGATCATATCCTGCCCACAGCACATTGGTGATTTAATCATGCCGTGCCCATCCGGGCACTTTGAGACATGGATTGTCGTACCATCATCAGTGGTGATGGTGCTGTGAACCAGTTCTTTACCACATTTACCACAAGTCATGGTGCCAATGCTCATCCCGCACTTTTCACAGGTGTATACTGCCATCATTATTCTCCTTATCCTGATTTTTTCAATGCATAACGAATTATGGAAAAAAATGACTGAAAAATACAGAGGTACTGACCAATATTATTCCTTTGAATAAACAGCAAGTTCTGAATCAGAAATTATCTATTAAATGGCGTAGTCGTTTCTGCAGTGAAGCCGGGCTTTTGTTCTTGCCGGATACCTTGATGCGGTCATTGATTACACCTTCCAGCTCCGATCGGGAGTAACAACTGCGACAATGTGAGATATGTTGCTTGAACTTGGCCAACGATTCTTCATCACTCAATTCACCATCGAGATAGGCATAAAGATTATCAATTGCTTCCAGGCAATCGATTTCTTCAATTTCGGGTTTGTTCGTGTTGCTACTCATTTATTACACTCCAATATAGTATTCCCTGTAATCAATCCAGCTTCTTTTGCGTGTTGCCACAGGGCCTTTTGTAACAAGGTGCGCCCGCGCTTCATACGGGAACGGACTGTGCCGGGAGGAATTTCCAGCACCTCTGCCGCTTCGTCGTAAGAAAGTCCTTCAACATTAACCAGTTGTACCGTAATTCGAAATGATTCCGGCAAGTCTTCAATTGCCGCCATAATATCCTCACCCAGCAGGTTATTGGCAAACTCGCGCTCAGGGTTGGCCCACCAGTTGAGAAATTCGTTTGACTGGTTGATCAGCAATGTGGCGATTTCGCTTTTGTCATCATCGGCTACCGGGTTTTCGTTGTAACTCGTCTCAATAGGGCGCACCGATTTCTTACGATAGTCACTGATAAAGCAATTATGCAGTATGCGAAATAGCCAGGGACGGAATCGATTCTGATCATCCAGTGTCCTGATAGCAGACCAGGCTCGGGTAACCGCTTCGGCGACCAGATCCTCCGCATCAGCAGAGTTCCGGGTCAACCGAAGTCCCAACGCATACAACGAATCCATGTTTTCTTCAATGCAATGACTGAACCAGTTCTTGAGATCCGTGCTGGTTTTTGTTTGACTCGTTTCAGGCATTTAACGTTCCCTAATCGCACTTTTTGCCAGTATAGCGAGTTTTGCGGTTATTTCCTTACAATTGATGGCACATTAAGTTGTATGCCGGGTCCCGAAATCAAATGCAGATCTCGGGAACCCGGCGTCAATAATGATTAAAAAGTCAATGCTTTAGCGCCTTCACTCACGACTCCCAGCATGGCGGTGGAGCCGGCGAGGTCCACACCATCAATGAAGTCATCCTTGTCATAGCCGCGTACCTTGGCGCAAGGCGGGCAGACCATGATGGTACCCCCACTTTCCTTGACATTCTGGATCATTTCTTTCACCGGGGGATCCAGCGGGTTCAAGCGGGCAAGTTCAGCGGCGCCTTTACGCACCCAGTCCACACCGGAGCTGACCAGGAACATGGTGACCTCGTATCCCGACGCTATACCCCCGTTCGCGACACTCCAGGCGACTGAAGAGCGTTCATCATTAAACCCGTTTGTAACGATAACTACCAATTTTTTCGTGTCTGACATGACCTTCTCCTCTTGTTGATGATATGTGATAACTCAATCTTGACCCGTGACATTGTCGGGTTGACCAGGCATTTACAGCGTGCTTACAGGATATGACGCAGGGAGAGGGCAATCGGGTCCCGGAAAATGAAAATTATTTTCTGTGGCATATCGTATATTGTGAAATGGAGATGTTTTTGGTCTATGTTTTAAATTATCTACACCATCTGTGGGTTCTCAGCCCAGCTGGTTGGATTTAATCTTTCAAAATATCAATAACATGCGTGGCCATAGGCCCGCCTGGTAACGCTTTTTCTGCAGCCGTATTTAACGGTTAACCATTTGAGAGGAAGTCAAACTATGGATGAAGCCGAGCTTCAGGATCAGATTGCCGCAGCAAAAGCATATGAAGAATTACATGTGCCGGCCCTGTTCCAGCAATGGACTGATCGTGTACTGGATGCGGCCCGGATCATCCCGGACCAACGGGTACTGGATGTGGCCTGCGGCACCGGTGTACTGGCACGAGCAGCCATAAAAAGGGTTGGTTCCGCTGGTATGGTTGCCGGTATCGATCCTGGTCCGGGTATGCTGGCAGTAGCAAAGCAACTGGCGCCTACTGTTGAGTGGCGTGAAGGAATGGCAGAGTCCTTGCCTTATCCTGACCAGACTTTTGATGCGGTAGTAAGCCAGTTTGGCCTGATGTTCTTTCGCGATCGTCGCCAGGCGTTGCTCGAAATGAACAGGGTATTGTCACCGGGAGGCAAACTTGCTGTGGCCGTCTGGGATTCGCTCGAAAATTCTGCTGCTTATCCCATCGAAGTGGAATTACTGGAACGCATCGCCGGTCCCGATGCTGCTGATGCCCTGCGGGCACCGTTTGTTCTGGGTGACCGAAACGAATTAACGGCGTTGTTCGAAAGTGCCGGCGTAAAATCTATCGAGATCACAACGCAAACAGGCACGGCACGGTTTCCGAGTATTCGCACCATGGTGGAAGCTGATCTCAGGGGTTGGTTACCGGTAATGGGCGTCGAACTGGAAGAACAGCAGATTCAGGCTGTTTTAGAGGAAGCGGAGCATGCTCTCCAGGAATATGTCACCACGGATGGGCAAATTATGTTCGATTCGCCAGCCCATATAATGGTCGGGACCAGACACTAAAGCCAGCACCGGCGGGCGAACAGACAGGCACAGCAAGGCGATAACCGGGTAGTGTCAATAAATGACTGACTTGATTGGTATTACCTCGCAGGATCCGTTTTGGGTCGGTGACTGGTATGTCGATCCTGATAGCGGGCACCTGCGTCGCAATGGAGTGGAGATAAAACTCGAACCCCGGGTCATGCAGGTCCTGGTCTGCCTGGCACATCATCCGGATAAAGTCGTGAGTCGGGAAGCGTTGGAAACCACAGTCTGGGCGGGGATGGTGGTGGGCTATGATGCCTTGTCATCGAGCATCATTAAATTACGCAAAGCTCTCGGAGATGATTCACGACATCCGCAATATATCGAAACGGTAGCCAAAAAAGGTTACCGGTTAATTGCCTGCGTGAAACACGTTGGTACAAAGCAAACCGATAGCCAGGAAAGTAACAGGGAAACAGGTTATAGCGTCAATTTACAACCTGCTGAAAGCCCGCAGTCGACTTCGACAAAACTTACACTAATCCTGATTATGGCAGGCATCGCACTTGGCGTGGTACTGCTGCTATGGTATTTCTTGCCCTGGGCGCCAGGTGTCTCATCGCAAGCAACGCTTGTGACTGATTCGAGTAACAGCCCGCCATCGGTAGAAACGACCGCTAAAACGCCTTCGATTGTGGTATTGCCGTTTAAAAATCTCAGTAATGATCCCCAGCAGGAATATTTCAGTGATGGTATCACGGACGACATTATTACCGACTTGTCCCAGGTAAGTGCCTTACGAGTTATCGCTCGTCAATCCGCCTACCATTACAAGAATGTGAATATCAACCTGGATGATGTCGCTCGCGAACTCGATGTGAATTATATTGTGGAAGGCAGTGTACAGAAAGCCGGCAAACGCGTACGCATTAACGTGCAACTTACCGGCGTAGAACAGGGTTACCAGATTTGGGCGGATCGTTTTGACAGTGAAACGACGAATCTGTTTGATATACAGGATACCATTACACAACATGTCATTGATGCCATGTATATCACCTTGTCAAGTCAGGAAAACATGCGTATTG
>JBECLA010000084.1:0-6823 GCA_040235565.1 Thiohalomonadales bacterium
GGAATAGTCAAGAAATGGCCGGTGATAAGCAAAAAACAGCTGTTTCACTTTAACGACATTTCGATGACCTTGATCAGCGCGCTGTGGTCGAGGTTGGCACCCCCACCCTCAATCAGTCGCCTGTATAATTCCTTGCCCAGTTCGGTAAGCGGTAACTCGAGATGGTAATGCGCGCCCAGTGCCACGGCCTGGGACATGTCCTTGTGCTGGGTGGTTGCCCTGGCGCCTGGGGTGAAGTTTTCCTCGATCATGCGCTGGCCATGGACTTCCAGGATACGTGAGGCGGCGTAGCCGCCCAGCAGGGCTTCGCGCACTTTAGCCGGATCGGCCCCGGCCTTCTTTGCCAGTGCCAGCGCTTCGGCGACGGCGCCGATATTCAAACCGACAATGATTTGATTGGCCGCCTTGGCGATCTGCCCGGTACCGATGTCACCAACATGGGTAAATGATGTGCCGAGAATTTTAAATATGGGTTGTGCCCGTTCGATGCTGCCCGGCGTCCCACCGGCCATGATGGTGAGCTTGCCGTCACGGGCGCCGGGTTCCCCGCCCGATACCGGCGCATCGATGTAGGCGACCTCTTGTGCCTGCAGGCGTTGGGCAAATTCACGTGTCGCCACGGCGGCGGTGGTGCCCATGTCGATGACCAGCGCATCGGGTCGCAGTCCTTGCGCCAGTCCGTTATCGCCAAACAGGACCTGTTCCACTGCCGGCGTATCCGACACCATCAAGATGACGAAATCGGCAGCCCGGCCGACCTCGGCAGGAGAGCCACAGGGCGTCATGCGCGACTGTGACAGTTCATCCAGCACCTGGCGGCTCCGATTATAGATATACAGCCTGGCACCGGCACGATGCAGGTTCAGACACATATGCCGCCCCATGAGGCCAAGACCGATAAAGCCAATCTGGTATCCGGTCAGCGATTCCATGTTATATCGATAAAGGGGTCGTCAGGTTCCAGAGATTTAAGGTATCAGGTCCAGATAAGTCACTGAAGCAAACAATAATGACTTCAATAATAGCTTGTTGATCGCTTAAACGCTGCTTTTTTGAGGATTAAACATAGTTTTAAGGGTGAAACGGCAGCATATGTCTACTAATCTATAGTCAGTGTATTTTACGCTCAGGTACGACAAGAATAAAAAAATTGAGGTTCAAATTCGTCAGTATGAGTCTGGCCTCTTCGTCCTCTTTCTGAATCAAAGTGAAAGATATGAAACATATACACAGTTATTATTCCCCCAATGATTTGTTTAACAAAATCATTGAGGGTCTCGATAATCTTGGCAAGGATTTGTCGAGTATCGTACTTGATGATCTTCAGCCTGTGGATGAATTTCATATCCGCGGTGATGTTGCCACGAAAGAGCTGATTAGACTCGCTAATTTCACACCAGATATGCATATCCTTGATGTTGGCTGCGGCGTGGGCGGTTCTACCCGTCGTTTATCGCATGAAACAGGTTGTTGTGTGACAGGCATAGATTTGAGCGATGAATACATTGATGCCGCTGAAAGATTGACACAATTACTGAAGATGCAGGAACAAGTAAAGTTCCATGCCGCAAGCGCACTTGATATGCCGTTTGATGATAATACGTTTGACGGTGCCTGGTCGATTCAGATGAACATGAATGTCGAGGACAAGCTGGGGTGGCTAAAGGAGGTGTATCGTGTGGTCAAACCTGGCGGGCGGTTGGTTTTGTATGAAGTGTGTGGTAATAAAAACTCACCGGTTTATTTTCCGGTCCCGTGGGCGCAGGACGGTTCCATGAGTTATCTGGTGCCGCCGGAACCATTCCGCGATGTCATAACCTCTGCCGGCTTTGATATTGAAGTCTGGAATGACAAGACGGATCTCGCGCAGCAGGCCTTTGCGCATATGACAGAACCGATGGGTGAACCGGATCTGCCGGAACTGGGCGTGCATTTACTGGTTGGCAGCGATATCCTGACCAAGGCCTATAACCTGCATCGCAATCTTGATGATGAACGTGTTAGTTTGATCGAGTCTGTAGCAATAAAACCGCTTATTTAAACAAGGGGCAGACCTGATTTCTCTATTCTGTATGCAATAGTGGCTCCTCACCCGGTGCCATTCGACACACTGCAGATGAGGAGCTTTATCGTTACCCGTTTGTACGACGGCCGGTCTGTCAGGCCGCTTCCTCGGTTACGACGGGGTCATCCCGAATGATCACCGTGTCTGCAACAAGCGTGATCTCATCTGCTGGCATTCCAACCTGCCTGGCATGTTCACGAATGGCCTCCGGACTCGTTGCCTGGTAAACGCAAACGGTACCAAGTGTGCCGTCTTCTTCCTGAACAACGTAGGAACGAATCCAGCGGATCCGATCGGCCATTTCGTTATTCCCGATACGTAGGGATACTCCGGCAGTGGTTTCAAGTTCCTGGGCGTTTTTCCAGGCGTTGCGACGGCGAATGATATATGTTTTCATGATGCTTCTCCTTTTAAGATTAACCAAATTTAGTTTCCAGCGTTTGGCGCGGAGCCAGCTGGGTTCCGAATAGTGTGCCTGGCTTGTTTGATATTGCGACGAGTCAAGCTGCCCGTTTCGGTGGCGTCACTATCTTTCATTACCTACATTAGTTACTGCTGTAGGCTGTGCCCATGACTGATAGGCCGTAATCTTTTGCTGATCGTGCGGATCTGCAGAAGGCAGGCATCACCATGGGAGACAAGATAAGGCGATGGTAACAGGGGACCGCAATGAGCAAAGATATCCTGTCTAACGTCCTCGGCGCGGTAAGATTATCGGGCGCGGTTTTTTTTGATGTTGCCGCCTCATCTCCCTGGGTAGCGGAAGCGCCACCGGCATCCATGATAGCTGACAAGGTTCTGCCTGGGGCCCAGCATGTGATTGAATACCACGTAATTACCAGTGGCTCTGGCTGGGCATCGTTGGTGGAGTCCGAGGCGGAGCCGGTACGTCTCGCCCCCGGGAGTGTGGTGATGTTTCCACAGGGTGACAGACATACGCTGTCAAGCCGTCCCGAAATGCGTGCCAAACCTGAACTGGGTATGTATGACCAACCCGAAGGGTTGTCCCCACCGTTCTATCTGGAGCAGTTCGGTGGTGGGCGCGAGCAAACGCGCTTTATTTGCGGGTTTCTCGGCTGTGACGTATTGCCATTCAATCCCGTTATTCAGGCCTTGCCACGCATCGTGCATATTCCGGATGGCTACACAGCGGGCGATGGCTGGCTCAGTAGTTTGATCAAGGCGATTATGCAGGAGAGTAACAAGCGACGGGCAGGCGCTGATAGTGTGCTGTCAAGGCTCAGTGAGTTGCTGTTTATCGAGGTGGTGCGGTGTTACATGGAATCGCTCCCTCCCGGGACCCGGGACTGGTTTACGGCATTGTCGGACCCTCATGCGGGCAGGGCCATCCGGCTCATGCATGAGGATGTTCGCCGGCCCTGGACACTTGCAGAGCTGGCACGGGAGGTGGGCGTTTCGCGTACGATTCTCATCGAGCGCTTTAAGGCTTATCTGGGTGTTGCGCCTATGAGTTACCTGTTTAGCTGGCGTATGCAGATCGCGGCGGGCATGCTCGCGGGCGGCGCCAGCAGCCTCTCGAGGATAGGGTCCGCGGTGGGTTACGAGTCGGAGGCTGCCTTCAGCCGTGCCTTCAAGCGCGCCACCGGTATGCCGCCGGCAACCTGGCGTGCGCAGACGGTTACGCCATCGAAACAAGGTTAATGAATAAGACGAAGGACCGTAAAAAAAAGAAATCGGAGTGGTCTCATATTGAGCTCATCTGTTTATCTGATGCTGATTTGTTCTACCATTTGATATAAAGACATCGGGGTAATAAAAATGAAAGACTCATGGCTATCAGGTGACTCTTATGAATATTTCATGGGGAGATGGAGCAGTCTTGTAGCGGAGTCATTTACTGATTGGCTATCACTGTCCCCTGGACTTGAATGGCTGGATGTTGGCTGTGGATCGGGCGCCTTAAGCGAAGCGGTTATCAAGAAGCACGATCCGGAAAAGGTCACCGCCATTGATCAGTCTGCAGGTTTCGTGGCAACCGCGCAGCAACGGCTTGGCAACCGGGCAGATTGCAGAAGGGGCAATGCGTTTGAACTCCCCCTGGAAGATTCTTCCGTAAATGTCGCGATCTCCGGGCTGGTATTGAATTTCTTGCCGGAACCGGAAAAAGCGCTGTCTGAAATGAAACGGGTTACTGCTCCTGGCGGCAGCGTTGCCGTTTATGTCTGGGATTATGCTGGCAAGATGGACCTGTTAAATTATTTTTGGGATACCGCCGTGGAGCTTGATCCCAGGGCGGCGAATCAGCATGAAGGGCGTCGTTTTCCGGAATCAAATGCTGCAGGACTGAAAGACATTTTCGAGCGCTCAGGTTTTGTAGAAATTGAAACGGCACCACTTGAGATAAACACAGACTTCCCTGACTTTGGTGATTTTTGGCAACCGTTTCTCGGAGGACAGGGGCCAGCGCCAACCTACGTACTATCCTTAGACGAATCTGATAGAGACAAACTCAGACATGCCTTGTCAGAACGTTTACCTATTCAGGCAGACGGCTCAATTCCTCTGGTTGCACGCGCCTGGGCGGCGAAAAGTGTTGTTAATAAGTGAAAAGCGCGCAACAGGGAATAGTTGGAGAACGGTGTAAAGCCCCGCTAAGAGCCAACTTGTTTTCGTCCTGACCTGAAGCTGCGGTATTCCATGGTAAATAAAAAGCGGTTGTACCAGTCATTTTTGCGGGCGTGATCCCCGTTGCCTTTTATGGCGGAATACTTAACAATTCGCTACACCACGGCGGCCCGATCGGGTCGCGGCCCGGCTAATCGTTAACCCACTCAGGTCTTTGTTAAATCGATGTTTTATGCCTTAACCGACTCTCTGAAAACGGAACGCTCTCGCTCGAGCATTCAATCAAATATTCTGGCGGGGTTAACCGTTGGAGTCATTGCGCTGCCGCTTTCCATGGCGTTAGCCATCGCCAGCGGTGTCCCGCCGCAACATGGACTTTACACCGCCATAGTCGCGGGCATTGTGATTGCCCTCAGTGGCGGCTCGCACGTCAATATTTCCGGCCCTACTGCGGCTTTTGTGGTTGTATTGTTGCCCATCGTCAATCTGTACGGTTTTGGCGGCCTGTTAATCAGTGGTTTTCTTGCCGGGATCATCCTGGTCCTGATGGGGTTGGCGCGTTTTGGTCGTTTCATTGAGATTGTCCCTTATCCCGTGATCATCGGCTTTACCGCCGGTATCGGGGTGGTGATTGCAACCTTGCAGGTAAAAGACTTTCTGGGCCTCGATATCCCCGCGCTGGATGGGCATTACCATGACAAGCTGCTGACAATTCTCCAGGCCTTACCAACCCTTAACTGGCAGGAATTACTCATCGGGGTCATCACGCTTTCCATCCTGCTGTATTGGCCCCGCTTGCGATCCAATATTCCCGGACACCTGATAGCGCTGTTCATCGGCTCAGTCGTCGCCTGGATACTGGCTCTGAGCAGCAATGACTTTACAGTTGCCACCATTGGTTCGAGATTCCATTACGAAATTGACGGGTTTATCGGTAATGGTATCCCGCCTGTTTTACCTTCCTTCGAATGGCCATGGAACTTGCCGAGTGCGGACGGGAAACCGATTGGTTTCAGCTTTGATATTTTGAGCACCTTGATCGCTTCAGCGATGACGATCGCTGTGCTGGGCGCGCTTGAGTCCCTGCTCTGTGCCGTGGTTGCCGATGGTATGTCAGGGAAAAAACACCGATCGAATGACGAATTAATCGGTCAAGGGATTGGGAATATTGTCGCGCCGCTATTTGGGGGCATTCCCGCCACTGCGGCAATTGCCCGTACGGCAGCAAACGTTCGCGCCGGCGCATCCTCACCACTCGCCTCGATCATTCACGGCCTGTTTATCCTGCTTGCAATACTGGTTTTGGCACCCTTGCTGTCCTATATCCCCATGGCTTCCATGGCAGCGTTATTGCTTGTCGTGGCATGGAATATGAGTGAGGTGAAGCATTTTGTCCGGATAATCAAAATTGCGCCACGAGATGACATCATTGCATTGCTCACCTGTTTTTTCCTCACCGTGTTGTTCGATATGACCATCGCCGTTGCCGTTGGTATGGGGCTTGCCTCAGTCCTTTTTATTCGAAGAAGCATCAGCCTGGTGGAAAGCAGACTGATTACCCACGGTCATGAGCGTGAGATCGAAGCCCCGAAAGAAATTGCTATTTATGATATTAACGGGCCGTTGTTTTTTGGATCTGCCCAGAAAGCAATCAATAACATCACTACCATTACCCCGCATGTCCGGGTTGTTGTTCTTGACATGTCGGAAGTGACAATGATTGATATGAGTGCAATTGTGGCCATGGAAACCATTGTTCAAAACCTGCAGAAAAACGGTGTGGGCTTGGTGATTAACAACCTGCAAACACGGATGATCCTGAAGCTTCGGCGTGCCGGGGTTCGCACCAGGCTCGGCAAAATTCGCTTTTCAAGGACCCTGCAAGAAGCCATTGAGAAAGCAGAAGAAATGCTGGGACATTAAAACACAATGCGGCGCTACCAGAAAAACCCACCAATCTGATGGTCAGGGGATTAAAGGGGTTGGAGTGATTTTTAATAAATCAATCCGCGCCCTTTTATATTGAAGCCGCTGTTATGAGTCGCAGTTTCTTACAGGTAGTCGTTACGCGGCCATGAGTTTTTCCAGCGTTTGCTGGTCCGGGCCGACGAACGTCGGTGCGCTACAAGCGCCAGCCAGGTTGCGCAGCAGGGTCTTGCTCATGTTGACTGC
>JBECLA010000118.1:0-14875 GCA_040235565.1 Thiohalomonadales bacterium
TCGGCCAGGGCGGCGCAATTATTAACACGCAAGGGGTTTGCCGATGTGCATGTGATTAAAGGTGGCATGACAGACTGGCTTGCCAATGGCTATCAGGTGGAGTGAGAAAAGCTTATTAAAAGTCAGATAACGGGTATGAAAAGGAAGACCGTCATTGTCGTCGTAATAGTTGTCAGTTTGGTCGGTTTTCTGACATGGCGTTTTATACGGCCGATGAATATTTTCGTGGTCGATGAGCGGTTCGCCATGCCGATTGATACCGCACAAACGCCTGCCTTGTTAGGCAAAATGAGCGCCAGGGAATGTGCAGCCTGTCACCAGGAATTTTACGCGGAGTGGCAGACGACAATTCACGCGCAGGCCTGGATCGACCCCTATTTTCAGGTGGACTGGGAGTTTGATGGCGCCCAACATACTTGCCGCTTGTGCCATACGCCGCTGGACCGCCAGCAACCCCACAAAGTACTGGGATACCGTGATAAGGACAAGTGGGATCCGATTATGGAAGACAATCCGGATTTTGATCCAAAACTTCAACATGAAGGTGTTACCTGTGCCGCGTGTCACTACCGTAACGGGGAAATTGTCGGTGTGCTTGGCATCACCGACTCCCCCCATCTTGTGAAACAACTGCAAGATCCGAACCAGGTGTGTGTGCGTTGTCATATCGTGGAAGGGGATCGCTGGGATACCTTTTTCCGCTTCCCGCCTTGTGGCACTGTTGCGGAAATTGAAAGCACGCTTGCGACTGTTCCGGACAAACAGAATTTGGAGTATCTGTTGAAACTGAAGCCAGAAAACAGTCTCGATAACGACGCTGGCGATATATTCAAGGCCCCAGTTCTGGATAGCACTACGGCTGGTAAATCAGGCGAAGTTTCTGCACGCGATACCCGTGCATTGGGTTGCGTCCAGTGCCATATGCCTTTGATTAAGCGACCATTGGTCGAGGGTGGTGTGGTCCGTGATACCCGGCGACACTTTTGGCGAGGGGGACATGATCCGGAGATGGTAAGAAAGGCCCTGACTGTAGAGTTTGTCGAAACAAAACAGCCGGGAGAGGACAAGCGTCATTTTCGGTTGACTCTGGCCAACACCGGCGCCGCCCATTACGTCCCCACCGGTACACCGGATCGACATTTGACGGTACAGTTGCGATTGCTGGATGATAAGGACGAGGTGCTTGATGAACAGAGTCATACGATCAAACGCACCGTCATGTGGCGGCCGTTTATTGTCGATCTGTGGGATACCCGTTTACCACGCTGGCAACCCCGGGTCTATGAACTGGAAGTCCCAGGAAACAGTGCAGCTGTGAAAGTGGAGGCAGAGATTCGATACCATCTGCTTGCCGAGAGCCGTCGTCAGCGAATCGGCTACGAAAACAAGACACCAATCCATTATGAAATATATCGCAAGCAAATTTCACTCAAGTCAGGTATTAAGCAGGGCTGATGAGTGAGCGCACTGTGGCGGTCATCGGTAATAATAATACTTTTTATGGTTATGACAAATGTTATTGTGCATGGTAGTTTGAAAGCTGGCATGCTCGACAAAAGTAGTAACACCATGAAGAATAGCTGTGTTGTGATTATATTCCTGGCAAGCTTTTGGGTTTAGATGAGTAATTTAATTCAAACTGGTAAAGATGGAACCATCTGAATATGAAGCCTGGTACCACACTGCCCGCGGCAACTGGATTGCCGGAGTTGAGTGGAAATTGCTGCGTGATTTAATGCAGCCGAAAGCTGATACGACCATGCTCGACGTAGGCTGTGGCACTGGCTATTTCAGCCGCCTTTTTGCTGAAGCCGGGTTACATGTGTCTGCCCTGGATCCCGATCGGTCTGCCTTGACCTATGCACGTCAGCAGAATCCAGAAATAGATTATCTGCAGGCCGATGCCCTGTCTTTGCCACTCTCAAGTGACTCGTTCGATTATGTCTGCGCGATAACCAGCCTGTGCTTTGTCGAGCCGCCACAGCGGGCACTACAAGAAATGTGGCGAGTGGCACGATGGGGATTGCTATTGGGAATGTTGAATAAACACAGCCTGTTGTATTGGCAGAAGCGCAATAGCAAGAGTTATGTCGGGGCGCGTTGGGATCAAATTACGACGGTCAAAAAGTGGGTAAAACATCTGGAGCCGGAACCCTGTCGTATTTCCCTGTCTAATGGTGTACTGGTGGCTGGGGGTGGTAAATTCGCAAAATTGGTAGAGAAAATATTTGGAAATATTCTTCCTTTTGGTGCATTTATTGCCATTTACATTGAAAAGTCACCAACTTGAACCTGTAATCAGTAATAATTGACTTTGTGGAAGTAAACAATGCATGCAACCTTACCACTCCTGCGGGATACGGACTTTCCGGCAATTAAAAGAACCAGGCTAAAGACTGTACAGGTCAATGTCGGGTACCGCTGCAACCAGTCCTGTCTGCATTGTCATGTTAATGCCGGTCCAAAACGCAAAGAGGAAATGAATCGCAAAACGGTGGATCTGGTCCTGGACTATTTGCGCCGTAGTGGGGCAGAAACACTGGATATTACCGGTGGGGCACCGGAATTAAATCAAGAATTTCGATACCTGGTAAAAGAAGCGCGCAAGCTCGGTGTACATGTAATGGATCGGTGTAATCTGACGATCCTCAAAGAAGCGGGGCAAGAAGATACGGCTGAGTTTCTGGCGGGACATGACGTAGAAGTCATTGCTTCATTACCCTGTTATCTGGAAGAAAATGTCAACGGTCAACGGGGAAAAGGCGTCTTCCAGGGCAGTATCGCCGCGATAAAAAAACTCAACAAACTGGGATATGGGCAGAAAAATAGCGGTTTAATCTTGAATCTGGTGTACAACCCTGTTGGGCCTTATCTGCCACCATCCCAGGAGAGTCTGGAGTCTGATTATAAGCGGGAGTTGGAAAAGTACGATGTGACCTTTAATCACTTGTATACGCTCACCAATATGCCGATTGCCCGGTTTGGTAGTACCTTAATATCCAGGAATCAGTTTGACGATTACATGACATTGCTAAAACAGGCGCACCAGGAGGTCAATCTCAAAAATGTGATGTGCCGGAACCTGATCAGTATCGACTGGCAAGGCTATGTGTATGATTGTGATTTCAACCAGATGCTGGGTATCCCAATGCCTGCCACAAATATATCGCGACCACATCTCCGTGATTTGATCAAAATTAACCTGGATGAGCATCCAATTGCCGTTGCCGATCATTGTTACGGTTGTACTGCAGGACAGGGAAGCAGTTGTGGAGGGGCTCTGGAATGAAAGGCGAAAACCTACTCGCCCGTATTCCTTTGCTGCAAGACGTTACGTGATTTTAAATATGCGCATATCAGTTATTATTCCCGCTCTCAATGAGGCTGAAAATATTGTTTCGATGCTTGAATCTCTTGCACCTTTACAGAAACATGAGCATGAAGTCATTGTTGTGGATGGAGGGAGCCAGGATAGTACCGTAGAACTGGTCAAGGGAAAAGCTGACAAGATCATACACTCCCAGGCAGGCAGGGCATGCCAGA
The DNA here is from genome assembly GCA_040235565.1 of Thiohalomonadales bacterium. Taxonomy (GTDB): domain Bacteria; phylum Pseudomonadota; class Gammaproteobacteria; order UBA6429; family Thiohalophilaceae; genus JAHEIJ01. Next base: position 3,544 of record JBECLA010000118.1, read on the forward strand.
TGAATGCCGGGGCACGCCGGGCGACCGGCGATATCCTCTGGTTTCTGCATGCCGATACTAGGGTGTCAGATAGTGCGGCAATGCAGATTCTCATGGCACTTCAAAATCAAAACAATTATTGGGGCCGGTTTGACATTCAACTGTCAGGGAAGCATTTTCTCTTGCGTATTGTTGAACAACTAATGAACCTGCGCTCGCGTCTCACAGGAATCGCGACAGGAGATCAGGGTATTTTTGTTAGACGTGATTGTTTTGAGGCTATTGGTGGATTTCGAACAATTCCTCTGATGGAGGACATTGAAATCAGTCGGCGTTTGAAGAAATGGTCACGACCATGTTGTATTCATGACAAGATTACCACTTCAAGCCGGCGCTGGGAGGAGCGTGGTGTTCTCCGAACCATTTTACTGATGTGGCGCTTGCGTTTTGCCTATGCGTTGGGTGTCAGGCCGGAAAAACTGGCGTCAATATACAAAGTCAGCGAGTAAATGTCCGGAACTGAATCCAAATTGATTGTCTTCGCCAAGGCCCCGGTCCCGGGGACGGTAAAAACCCGGCTGCAGCCAATCATATCTGCCACGGATGCGGCCAGATTACAGGCCATTTTTATTGAACATACACTGTCTTTGATATCCGGTCTGGAAAACGTCGACATCGAAATGCAATGTTTTCCTGATGTTAGCCACCCGGTTTTTCAACATTGTACGCAACAATCCGGTATCGCACTGAAATGTCAGCAGGGCGAGGATCTCGGTGAGCGTATGGCCAATGCGATACAGGACGCATTATCCGAATATCAACAGGTTGTTGTCATTGGCACGGACTGCCCGGAACTGGAAGTCCCGTACCTGAAGGACGCCTTTTCAAGGCTCAGGCAGGGTTGCGATGCCGTGATAGGACCTGCGAATGACGGTGGTTATGTGTTGATTGGATTATGTCGGTTTTCAGTATCATTATTTACGAACATCAATTGGGGGACGGATCGGGTTTTATTCGATACCCGCGAGAAATTGCGTTCGCTCAACTGGAAGTGGGATGAATTACACAGTTTGCGCGATGTTGACAGGCCTGATGATTTGATTCACTTCCCGAGTGTGATGAAAGAGGCGGGTATTATATTAAACGGTATCGCACATAATAAAAGGATGGTGAGATGAAATGGTTGGATAAAATCCCTTTAGCGACGTTGTTGATTGTTGCGATATTACTCGGGCTGGCACCCTTCACGCCGGAGCCACATTTGTGGCAGAAATTAAAAATGCTGGCTGCAGGGGAACTGGTAAAACCGATCGATATCTTTGACCTTTTTCTGCACGGCACACCTGCTGTGTTGCTGGTCCTGAAGCTTTGGCGTCTGCGGGCAGTAACTTCCTGAAAGAATGTGAGGGGGGTAATTGAATGCAAGATAATGAGATACAACTTGTTTTCGTGTATAACGCCGATAGCGGACTGTTCAATACGGTGTCGGATATTGCACATAAAATATTTTCACCCGAGACCTATTCCTGCGGTCTTTGTGCCTTGACGCACACCTATTTCTCCATGCGCGATGACTGGAAATCTTTCATTGAATCTCTCGGTGTGGACTGTCAATTCATGCATCGGGATGAATTTATAGCAGAGTATAATGATCGGGAATATAACTGGCCGGTGGTTTTGGTGAAAAGGCACGATCAGTTAAATGTTTGTTTGCAAGCAGCCGATATCAATAAGTGTGATAATCTGGATGAGTTAAAATCCTTGATTCGTGAGCGCTGTTGTAGCCAGGCGTAATTCACCATGAAAATAGCCGTTGCCAGCCAGAACCGACGCCATATTACCGGTCATACGGGACGATGCCGGAAGTTCCTGATTTATCAAATAGCTGACGGGAAAATCCTTTCCAAGGATTTGCTTGAACTTCCCGAGGAACTTTCTTTTCATCGTACCTCACCTCATGATCTTCATCCGCTGGATGATGTGGCGGTCATGATCACCGGAGGAATGGGGCAGGGCCTGGCCCGGCGGTTGGCCAACAAAGGCATCATGAGTGTGATCACAACCAGCACGGATCCTGATGGCGCGGTGATGGCATATTTGAAAGGACAGCTAACGCATCAGCGTACCGGGTTTGGTTGTCCCAGTCGTGAACATTACCTATGCCTTGATTCAGATAGCGAGGATACCAACTGACTGATAATGACATGCACGCTGCACGGCTTATTCGCAAGCCTCATCTTTTTTGACTCTTGAGCAATCGAGATCTCTTTTCTTGAAAATGCGGTGCTCAATCCGTTAATAAATTTCATCGAGAGAACATCTGCACGTTTCTAGTGCCGCATGAATCAATTATGCGCTGTGACCGTGCGTAGGAAAAACGTCTTATCGGTGAGAAATATCTTAAGTAGTTGTTTTATAAGGTAATTATAAAGTTGGCACTGGATATGCATTTAATAAACTGACAGCGTAAGTAGTCTATGAAATGACTCCTCCTTAGTCGGTACTTTGCCCCGCCAGTTTTGGCGGGGCTTTTCTTTTTAGTTGGATTCAGTCGGGAGGCAGGCATCCGGATCCAGGTCGATGGATCGGGCGGCAGCACACAGGGCGGTGGCTCGTTCGCTGTGGATACTCTCCAGCGTCAGTTTTTTGAAAATACCCAGTTTATCGAGATAGGTTTTGAGTTTGGGTCGTTTGCAGACAAGAAAGACTTTGCGATTGACGGCCAGAGTATCGCTAATCATGTCATCCAGGGCCCGGCAGGAAGTAAAATCCATTATCGGTACATCGGTAAGGTCCACTACCAGGGCATCGAACTGTTTGAAGTTGGCAAGCCGACGCACCATTCCTTTGGCAGCACCAAAGCTTAATGGTCCCTCAATGTGATACAGCAGAATCCGTCCCTGGGCTTCTTTTAGTACGGCCTTTTCATGCTCCGTCAGCGGCGCTTCCTCTGTGGGTTCGTTGACGGTGGTGATGCTCTGGAGTTGCAAGTCAGTCATGCGCTTGAGAAACACCATACTGGCCATCACCATCCCGACAGACACGGCAATAATCAGATCGACAAACACGGTGAGCAATAACACCGTAACCATTACGAATACACTTGTTTTGGGTATAGTTCGAATGCGTTTCAAATAGTCCCAGTCAATGATATCCACACCCACTTTCACTAGAATGCCGGCCAGCACCGCTTTAGGAATATTGGCAGCCAGGCCGCCGGCACCGAGGACAATCACCAGCAGAATCACGGCATGGAGCGCGCCGGAGATCGGTGTCAGACCACCGGCTTTGACGTTGACCACCGTTCGCATTGTCGCGCCTGCCCCCGGCAGACCACCAAACAGACCAGCGATGGTATTACCGATACCCTGACCAACCAATTCCCGATCAGATTGGTGATGAGTTCGGGTCATGTTGTCAGCGACCAGCGAGGTGAGCAGCGAGTCAATGGACCCCAGCGCCGCCAGCATCAGTGCAGCAGGGATCATATCGGCCAGGTGGGTGAGCATGATGATCGGCAATTGGGGATCGGGTAAGCCGGTGGGGATCTCACCCAGAATAGGTGCGCCACTGTCCTGCATGAACAGGAGATACGCGGCGGTTCCCACTATCAATGCCATCAAGGGTGCCGGCAACAGGCGGTTCACTTTCGGGAAGTAAGTGGGAATGATAAACACAATTGCCAGCGCAATCAGGGCCAGGGCCGATGCGCCTCCCTGGGGATTTAAAAGAAATTCAGGTGCGGCCAGGGTAGCCGCAAGCGGCTTGGCCGGTGAGTCGTATCCCATCAGGGGACCTATCTGTAGCAGAATGATGATGATGCCGATCCCGCTCATGAAACCGGATATCACCGGATGCGGTACCAGTTCAATGAATCGCCCAATCCGCAACAGGCCGAACAGGATTTGAAACAGACCACCCATGATGACTACGGTAAAGGCCAGGGCGACACCGGTAGCCGGATCATCCGGATAGAGGGTAGTGAATTGAGTAAAAACCAGGGCCATCACCACCGTCATTGGTCCGGTTGGCCCGGATACCTGGGCCGGTGTGCCGCCAAACAGGGAGGCGAAAAAACCCACTAAAATGGCCCCATAGATACCGGCGATAGGACCGGCCCCGGACGTCACGCCCATCGCCAGCGCCAGGGGCAGAGCAACGACGGCCGCAGTCAGGCCTCCGTAGATATCGCCGCGGAGATTATTGAAGTGCAGGCCGTTTACCAAATGCATGACTTTTTACCCTTATTGTTATACGTTCCAGTGTGACTATGCAAAAGTCCATTGGTGAAGGAGGCAAGGAAGTAATACTTTACATGCAAGTGACTTAAATAGAAAAGAGGGAAGTGATAGGAAACAACAGCAGGTCGCCAGGTACGAACCAGGCGATCAGGAATGCCCCAGGAAACCTCCGATAAAGTTAGTTTTCATCCTACATCTGACCTCCAGGGGCAATGTACATGGAGGTACAAGTGTCGCGGGAGCCAGGACGCCGGAAGCGACTGGAGGGAATGCAAGGGGATTGTAGGAACAATCCTTGCCTTGTAGGTTGCCTGGCGGTCACGCCAGAATGACGTGTTCAGAGTTGCCCTAGAACATGCCGCTATTGATCCACATATGGACGAAAATGCTCGCCACATACCCCAGGGCGATCGCCGGGGTCCATTTAAGGTGACTGAAGAAGGTATATTTTCCGCGTGCCTGACCCATCAAAGCCACACCCGCAGCAGAGCCGATGGAAAGCAGGCTGCCCCCGACACCGGCGGTGAGGGTAACCAGTAGCCACTGACCCGTGGGCATATCGGGATGCATGGTCAGCACGGCGAACATCACCGGAATATTATCCACGATGGCGGACAGTACGCCTACCGCGACATTGGCGGAAGTCGCTCCCCATATGGTGTACATGACTTCCGAGGCCACCGCCAGATAGCCGATGAAGCCGAGGCCACCAACGCATAACACCACACCATAGAAGAACAGCAAGGTATCCCATTCGGCCCGGGCGATTTTACTGAAGACATCAAACGGCACCACATCACCCATCATTCGGTTGGCCTTGTCTTCATCATACGGCGTGGCATTGACTTGTCTGCCATGGGTGATACGCAGGTAATAACCGAAGATCTGCAGGTAAGCCAAACCGGTCAGCATACCCAGAACCGGTGGCAGGTGCAGGAAGTTGTGGAAGCTTACCGCGGTAGCAATGGTCAACAGGAACAGGACGATAATTCGTTTGGCCCCCCGGCGCATGGGTATTTCTTCACCCGAAGTGGTCGGTTTTTCATTTGGGATGGCGAAGTGCATGATCGCAGCCGGTACCAGGAAGTTGACCGCGGAGGGAATGAACAGGGCAAAGAAAGTCCAGAATTCCACAATGCCCTTCTGCCACACCATCAGGGTGGTGATGTCACCAAAGGGACTGAAGGCACCACCGGCATTGGCCGCGACCACGATATTGATACAGGCGATACTCACGAAGCGGACGTTGTCTCCACCCACCGCCATGACCACGGCGCACATCAACAGCGCAGTAGTGAGGTTATCTGCCACGGGGGAAATAAAAAACGCCAGGATGCCCGTCAGCCAGAACAATTGGCGAAAGCCAAAGCCCTTGCGGATTAACCAGGTACGCAGCGCATCAAAAACCTGGCGTTCATCCATGGCATTGATATACGTCATCGCCACCAGCAGGAACAGCATCAGTTCCGCATATTCCAGCAAGTTATGGCGCGCTGCGGCTTCCGCACTATGCGTCATGCCTTGACCGGCGTAAACCGCGGCGATAATCGCCCAGATAATACCGGCGGCCAGAATGACCGGTTTGGATTTACGCAAGTGGGTAAATTCTTCGGCCATTACCAGCACATAAGCCACCACAAAAATCGCAATGGCCCAGTAACCGACAGGATGACTGGTAAGGTCCAGGGTTTCACTGTGGGCTGATGTTGCCAACGCCAAACCGGGCAGCGAGAACAGGGCAAGAGCAGAGAGCAATGTCTTCAAGGTTTTATCCCCATGGTTTAACTAAAAACGGGGCGGTGATGCCCCGTTAGGTCAGATTGTCTGGTGCTTCCTAGTACACAATATTCAACATGGTGAGAGATACGACCAGGAACAGGATGGTCATAATTCCCCCGGCCCTCATGAAATCCGGCACCCGATAGCCGGCTGGTCCCATGATCAAGGCGTTAACCTGATGCGTGGGAATAAGGAATGAGTTGGAAGTCGCAATTGCGACGGTCAGGGCATAGACGGCCGGGTCCGCGCCGGCCCCGATGGCAATATTCACGGCCAGAGGCACCAGCAGAACGGTTGCTCCGACATTCGACATGACCAGGGTAAAGAAGGTTGCGAGCACGGCAATCGCTGCCTGCAAGACCCAGCCAGGGACGCCACCAAGCAGGTCCAGCGTTTGCTGGGCAATCCAGGCGGCGGTACCGGAATTTTCTACCGCGGCCCCCAGGGGGATCAGGCTGGCCAGCAGAAAGACGGTTTTCCAACTGACAGCTTGATAAGCCTCGTCCATACTGAGCACCCCGGTCAACACCATACCCATGGCGCCGACCAGCAGCGAAATCGAAAGGCGCAGATCCGAAAACAGAATCAGAGCCAGGGCAATCAGGAAAAACACCAGCGCAAATCCAAGTTTGTTTGGCCGCAATTCTTCATGGGGATACTCGGTTGTCACCACGACGAAGTTGCGATGGTCCTTTTCCAGATGTGACAACGCTAACCAGGTGGTGTGAACGATTAAAGTGTCACCCGCCTGCAGGGGCATGTCGCGGACACCTTCCCCCTCGCGGTAGGTTTCACCCCCACGGTGCAGTGCCAGCAGGGATATGCCGTAGGTCTTGCGCATCCAGACATCGCGGGCACTTTTACCAATCAAGGTAGAACTGGGCGGAATGACTACCTCGGCAATACCGGCTTTGGTGGCGGACAACGATTCAGTAAAGGTTTCCAGATCACCGCGGACCTTGAGACGGTATTTATCCGCAAAGGCTCGCAGGGCGTAGGGCGAGCCAATCACCCCCAGCACGGTATTGGCTTCGATACCGATGTCACGCGCCAGGCCACCGGGACCGATGCGTAAATCTTCAGAACCGCGCAAGGCAGCAATGACACGGATTTTTTCCACGCCTTCGATATCATCCAGCAACATACCAATCAGGGAACTTTCTGGCGGGACTTCCATTTCATACATATCGAAGTCCAGATTATAGGTGTCCTTGAAGTACTGCATGGTGCTGGTAGCTTCAGCCCCTTCGGTTTTTATGGTGGGAAGGACGAAGCGACCGGCGATGACGAAATACAGAATGCCGGAAAGTACCAGTGCGACACCAATCGGTGTCACAGAAAACAGGTTCCAGGTTTCCATTTGCTTGTCGGCGGGCAGGGCCTGGTTGGAGGTGTTGATTAGATCATTTAACAAAATCAACGGACTGGAGCCGACCATGGTCATGGTTCCACCCAGGATGGCGCAGAATCCCATCGGCATGAGTAAGCGTGACATTGGCAGGCCGGTGCGGGCGGAGATCCGGCTCACCACCGGCAGGAACAGCGCGGCGGCACCAACGTTCTGCATAAAACTGGAAATGAAACCAACGGTGCTGGAGATTAGCGGTATTACGCGTTTTTCCGTGGTCCCGCCAATCTTAAGAATAAAACTGGCGACTTGCCCCATGATGCCGGTTTTATCGAGACCGGCACCGATGATCATCACGGCAATAATTGAAATCACTGCATTACCGGCAAAACCATCAAACAGATGGGTGGGATCGACCAGGGGCGCGGAGAGTCCCAGATTGGCGCCGAACAGGCCTGTCAGACCCAGCAGAACCATAATCGTCACGGCGGCGACGTCAACCGGGACAATTTCAAAGGCGAAGAGATAAATCGTTAGCAGCAGGATGGCGGACACCCAGGCGATTTCGGTGCTGGGGACGGCATTACTCAGGATCACACCGATGATAATGAAAATCGCAGCGGCGATAGCGCGTTTGATGGTTTGTTTGCTATTAAATGCGGCGCTCAAAGATATCTCCCCAAATCTATCCGTTATTCCAAAGAACAGGGACGTGATGCCAGCTGTAGACGCCGGAGTCCCTAAGAGTAGGCATAAAATGAGCCGCGCATTATATATCCGATTACCAAACTGATAAAGGCGCTGGTAGTATGTGTGATTAAGTTGGTTGCACAATGGGAGAGACTGATGGAAGCGTTGAAGCAACGGTTTTTGCCTTTTCTTGACTGGTTTGGTCAGGTTCGTGACCGAAACGTACTGCGCGCGGATCTGATTGCGGGTACGACCGTTGCGCTGGTACTGATTCCTCAATCCATGGCTTACGCCCAGTTGGCGGGTTTACCGGCTTATTACGGCTTGTATGCTTCGTTTCTACCGGTCATCGTTGCCTCGCTGTGGGGCTCCTCGGCCCAACTGATGACCGGGCCGGTCGCGGTCGTTTCTCTGTTGACGGCGTCTACCCTCGCCGGTTATGTGGCAATTGGTTCGGATGAATTTATTGCCCTTGCAATTATGATGGCTTTTCTGGTGGGGATAGTGCAGTTTTTGCTCGGCGTGTTTCGCCTTGGTGTGATCGTCAATTTTCTTTCTCATCCGGTCATTCTGGGTTTTACCAACGCAGCGGCCTTGATCATCGGCCTTTCCCAGCTGAACAAGATTTTTGGTGTTCACAAGCCGCGTAGCGAAAATTTTATCAATGATATCTGGGAGGTTGTGTTACAAATACCCGATACACATATTCCTACCCTTATTATGGGTGTTGCAGCAATTGCAATTATGTGGGGATTAAAAAAATATCTGCCGATAATACCGGGTGTGTTGGTCGCCGTGGTCATTACCACCTTCGCAAGTTGGATATTCAATTTTAATGGCGCGGTTGTGGGTGAAGTCCCGCAGGGGTTGCCCAGCCTGAAAATGCCTCAGCTGAGTTGGGATATGGCAAAGAATCTGTTGCCAAGTGCCTTTGTGATTTCTCTGGTCGGTTTTATGGAGGCTATTTCCATTGCCAAAGCCATCGCTTCGAAAACCAAGCAGCACATTGATCCCAACCAGGAATTAATCGGTCAGGGTCTCGCCAATATGGTGGGCAGTCTCGGACAGTCTTATCCGGTAAGCGGCTCATTTTCACGCTCAGCGGTCAATTTCAATGCCGGTGCCATGACCGGGATGTCCGCTGTGTTTACCGCATTAATCGTCCTGATTACCTTGATGTTTCTGACCCCGTTGTTATATCACTTACCGCAGGCGGTACTTGCCGCAGTAATCATGATGGCGGTATTTGGCCTGATTAATTTTAAGGCAATTAAACATGCCTGGCAGGCTCACTTGCATGATGGGTTGGCGGCTGTGGTCACATTTATAGCCACACTGGCATTTGCGCCGCACCTGGATAATGGCATCATGTTGGGCGCCGGCATGGCGATTGTGTTGTTCCTTTATCGTTCCATGAAACCTCGCGTCGCGATTCTCGGGCGTTTCAAGGATGGCACATTACGTGATGTAAAGATGAATCCTGATCTGGTCACCGATGACAAGATTCTGGCGATTCGCTATGACGGTTCGCTGTATTTTGCCAACGTTTCATTTTTTGAAGATGCCATCCTCGAAGCCCAGGCGCATAAACCGGAAGCCCAGTTTATTCTCATCGTTGGTGACGGCATCAATCAGGTGGATGCTTCCGGTGAAGAAGTCTTGCATCATGTCATTTCGCGACTCCGTGGCAATGGTGTGGGTATTGTATTCAGCGGCTTGAAAAAACAGGTATTGGATACCCTGTCACGAACCGGATTGAGCAATGTGATCGGTGAGGAAAATATCTTCCCTACTGCTGATCTGGCGCTGGAGTCTATTTACGAACAGCTTGAAGCCGCATCTGGCGGTGAAGTTTTCTGTCCGCTGCGACCCGGTTATGACCCGGATGCGGAATACAAACGCGCAGAGCATTAGTCATAACATCTATTGCAATTATATCCGGCAGAGGATTCAAATGACCTGCCGGGTTACATTTCTTCAGCGCTATCCTGCTGCAGACTATTCCGCTGCTGTTGTTTCGCTCGAAGCAGGAACAAAACGTGAGATCCACGTTAACAGAAAATTAGCGATAAATCGCAAACCCTTAATCTGTCTGAGTGATGCAAATAGTAGCCGTAGTGTACCAGTTGTTTTTTTCTGAATGAAAGTATCGCTGTGAGGCAGGATTATCAGTGAATGTGATTCGGTAACGGCATATTGCTCTATAACACAGAGATAAAAAAGCCCGGCATGTGCCGGGCTTTTTGTTTTGCTAGCAGGCTACTTTACTGACGGACAGCCGGGCCGTTCAGTTTGATGCCGTTGCTCATATAGGTGTGGAAGTACTCGAGGTTGGTGTATTCCTCACCCTGGGCCTTCAGCGGTTTGGCACGGACCTGCTTGTTACAGCCACCATAACGGCGTTGAAGAGTACCAAAGCCGGCGGTACCACCCTTGCCCTTGGCCCACTTGCGACGCCATACCGGGAAGTGGGAGGTATGACCCAGCGCCGGGCTGAGCAGGTTACCGCGGGCCATCATGCCGGAATTGTAAACGTGGCAATCGGCGCAGGCGAAGTTGAGCTGACCACGTTTGGCGTAGAAGGTGGTTTTGCCGTCATTGTAGGCAGCCAGGGCGCGAGCATCGTTAGGGATCACCACGTTCTGTTTCTTGCCACGCGAGGTGTAGTTCATGTAGGCGCCAATGGCAGGCATATCACCTTTCTTGTACTTGAGTTTTTTATGGCCGTTTTTCACCACACAGGCATTGATGTCCTGTTCCAGGGTGCGAACCTTGCCGGTTTTTGTGTCAAAGTACGGATAGTTCTGCTTGATACCCATGCCGCCGTTCTTGAAGCATTTGGCCAGGCCGTATTGCTTGAACAGCTTTTCACCTTTTTCCAGCCCTTCTTCATAGGGCGGGAATTCTTCCATGGCTTCCCATTCGAAGCGTCGGGTGGCATCAATGGCATAGATACCGTTGCCGTAATCCTGCAGCTTGACCCCCGGGAATTTCTTGAAGAAGTAAGCCCGGAATTGCTTCAGGTCCTCCTCAGGTGTCGCCTGAGCCGAGTTGGCCGTGGCTCCACCTAATACCGCAAGCGCAGTAAATGCGATTAGGAATTTTTTCATTTTTATAACTCCTGTCATCCTGTTGAATATGGACTGACGTTTAATTATTTGATTTTGGCTTCCGCGGCATCTTTGCCGCCGGTGTTATCCACCCAGCTGATGCTGACGGTATCGCCGGCCTTGCCGCCCGTGAAACTGAAGGACAGATAGGGGTTTTTGGATACCGCGGGACCCCATTCGGCCAC
>JBECLA010000119.1:0-3360 GCA_040235565.1 Thiohalomonadales bacterium
TGCTGACTCTGGTGATGTCTTTGGTGTCCACATAGAGCCAGAACATTGCGAGTACTGAAATCAACGGAACCGATGCCAAAATAGCGCCAACCAGGGTGCTTCTCTTGGAAATCTCGGCTATCGCGACTATCAAAGCGGTAGTGATGACAATTTTTACCAGCGTATAAGTCAAATTATTCTCTTCATCTTTTCGGTTTGGATTCGACCATAAGAATACTACCGGGGATTGTGACTGTTGTTTTCGTTTTCGTCTTGTTGCTGTTGATAATACAAATATTCAAATCAGCCATGATCTCTAATCCACGCTTTTCTCGGTACGCAGCAAACGCATCGCCACAGCGAACAATAAGATCATAATGGTCAGTACAACCATCTCCGCCATGGCTGCCTGAAAGGTCGTATCATCGATCTTGAAATGGCCGGTGGTTTCCGCAGTGATAATCAATATCCGTCGCACCGCGGCAATGGTACCGACGATCAGAAATGGCGCGACTTCCAGTCTTCGTGTCCGGGTGATCCGGCCAATGGTGTACACCACCTCGGCAACCATCAATACAAGCAATATCCGGTCAAGGAGTTGAACCATTGCCCGAACGTATTTCTGTTCCAATACCAGTCCCATTGTCTCGGTTACACCGATGATGATCAAACCCGCCGCAGCGATGATCAGGATAAACCCGGCGGTTAAATAGATATAATGTTCCGCCCGATCGAGTAGCCTGGGCATGCCTGATGTGTCGTCTGACGCCATGTGCCTGCTCCTTAAACTATTCCGGTGTTATTTAAAGAATAGTCCTGCTGTGATTTTTATCTTCAATCCTGTGCTTGTTGCCAGTCATCGATGACTTCTTTTGCCGCCCTGAATGCTTCGATTCCGGCCGGAGCACCACAATAGGCTGTCGTTTGCAGCAACACCTCCTGTATCTCTTCAACCGAACAGCCGTTTCTGAGCGCTCCAAGCACATGGATTTTCAATTCGGTTGTGGCTCGTAGCGCAGAAAGCATGGCGATAGTGATTAAACTGCGTGTCGCCTTGGGAATCGCCTGGCGGGTCCAGATTTCGCCCCAACAGTTTTCTGTCACGACATCCTGCAGCGGTTTGGTGAAGCTGGTGGCATTCTTGATGGCATTATCCACGTACTCATCGCCGAGCACTTCTCGTCGCATCGCCATGCCTTGTTTGTATTTTTCGCTGCTCATCTTCACCGCCCTCCGGATAATTTTGGTCAATTTCTATAGCTTAGCCAAAATCTCATGGTTTCCTACGATGCGGTGAGCGCCAGCCGGCAAACAACGGTGGAATCACACCAGACTCAACAGCGGCGAGGGTTCATCCATAATTCTTTAGTTCATCGAATCCGGTAACCGGCATGGCATGCCACACAGGCAGAAGTCACTTCTGCAAGCGCGGAATAGGCGGTCAAGACCTCGCCTTCCTGCGCTTTTAGTGCAAAACGACTCGCCGCCCGATGCATATTGGTGCCGGCCTGCCGCATTCCTTCCGGCATGAACCCGGCCATGTGACTCGCCCCGTGTGACGCCAATGAGCTCATACCCAGGCGGGATTCCGCAACCTCGGCGGCTTTATCCAGATCGCCCTGTTTCATGTGGACTAAAATTTCGTTTATGGCGGCCAGATGATCGCGCATGTTTGACATCATGTGATCTTGCATCATTGCCGGTAACTGTACGAATTGTCGGCTATCTTCAGCAGCAATCACCATATTACTGGTACCCGCCAATAGAAGGAGAGCCAGGGTGCAGCGATAATTTCTCATCGGTCTTGACCCGATTGTGCAAGCTATAAAGAAGGAAAGTGCGGCTCAGGCTGACGGCGCCGAAATCCGCCCTGCCAGCAAGTTATACAACCAACCGAATATCACCCCACCGATAGTGCCATCAACCAGCCCATAGACTGCCCCGGCAATGACCGAGCCGGCACTGGCCGCGGGATGATACCCCGGATAGATTGAGGCCAGGATATCAAGAAACGCCTGACCATAACCGGGCCAGATCAGGTTTGCCAGGCCAACGAGAAGAATGGCGCCGCCCCATATCAAACCGGCGGCGAATCCGAGTGCAAGGATATTAAATTTCATCATGCCTCCTTCGGGATACGGAGAATAGGGGAATAGGGACTTGTTGATACTAAATATAGTCAGAATCTCTGCGCAGCGAATGATTATTGCTGGTTACTGTTGTCAATCAGGCGGGCGATCTTCCAGGTATTGTTAGCCTGGCGTCGGACGATAAACACCGATTTACTGTTTCCGTTGATCGACTCGCCGGCCACCTTCGGCATTGCCGTCAGGATATAGCTTACCCAGATATAACCCAGATCACCGGAAACCTCGATATCCTCCACGGTACATTCACCCGTGACGGTGTAGGTCTCGAAAAAGGTCTCATACAGTGCACGAATCGCCTCTGTGCCCCTCACCGCCGGCTGGCCCTGCGGCATCAATACCGGATCGTCCGTGAACAACACAAGCAGGGCATCAATATCACTGTTTTGCCAGCCATTATGCCAGCACTGTACCAGTTGCCTGATCGCCTCGACATCCTCACGCTGTTGCTTCGTCATGATTGCTCGAACTCCTGGCCTGACTCCAGATATCTCATACGAACTTTTCCAGCTATCTATCGCTTCTCCCGTTGGATTCGCTTGCCTTACCCAGCAAATCCGGAGGCAAAACCGAGAAAAAATGACATACATCAATACGGCCGTAACGCGTCCCGGGAATACTTAATAAACTATATCAATTTGTTCCAGGCTTCTGTGATCCCGATTTCTCATGAGTGAACGACATTGCCTCCATTTTTCCTTTCTCCCCATGGGCATGCGGGTACTCTACACCTCCGCCCTTACGGTGCTGGGATTCGCCTATCTGTTTGCCATCATCCATGTGTTTGCCACCCACGGCGGGCGCGACGGGAGTAGTCCCGGCCTGTCAGTCACTGATCTGGTCATCGCCTATAGCGGGAGTCATAAAGACACTCGCCTTGAAGCGGCCCTGAAGGGGCCCATGTCCCATATGTTACCGGGCGATGAGCGGGCCGAGATCCTGGCATGGGTCCGTGCCGGGGCCGAACGCGAAAAATATGACCAGCGTATTGCCAAAATAACGGAACAACGCTGCTACCATTGCCACGGCGGACATAGTCCGCATGCGCCCAACCTGCGCGGTTACGACAATATCAGCAAAATGATCGACATCGACACCGGCATGAGTCTGTTTACCCTGGTGAAAGTGTCACACATTCATCTGTTCGGTATCACTTTCATCTTCTTCATGGTCGGTATGATTTTCTGTCATGCCCATGTCCGCCCGCTGTGGCTGAAATGCACGATTATTGCCA
>JBECLA010000033.1:0-22720 GCA_040235565.1 Thiohalomonadales bacterium
ATCCATGACTCTGCAACAGCTGCTGCATCGGATCCACACCACGCCCGCCAAGGTAGAATTCGACGAGGTCATGACCGTGATTGAGGAGAATTTTGTCTATACCCCGTCTCGCTTTACCAACGGGCACGGTAATGATTGTATTATCAATGCCGCAGGTGAGAATGAAGGTTCCTGCAAAATTTTTGCCCTGGGTCAATTGCTGCACCTGACGGAAGCACAAACCCTGGCATGCTTTGGCAAGTATTATCGCGAAGACGTGTTGTCAGATCCGAAGGGGACAAATCATGCCAACATTCGCAGCTTTATACGGCATGGCCGGGCAGGGATCCATTTTGACACGCCGGCACTGGCGCCGAAACACGCCTGATCCGTCAGGCTCATATGATCCTGCGTATTCCCCCCACCCCATATCCTCAATTATGCTTAGCGGATGGCAGACCAGTACACGATTCAACGTTATGCCGCCTACTTCAAGGGCTGGTGCCAGGCTTTTGGAGAGCATGAGGCCCATTTCACAGAAGACGAGTCAATTACCTGGTTATATGGCAATAACCAGATTGGCCTGATTCTACCCTCGGCGCTGAGCAAACAGCTGCAACGTGAAGTGCTGAAAACAAAAAACCATAAACGCCCCCACCTTACCCTGAGCCGGGATTGTGTCTGCATCGGTGATTTTCATCATAACTTTTCCGACCCGCACGACCTGTCCGGCCTGGGCAAGCTGATTGAGAAACTGCATGTCGGCAAGGAAATACATCTTTTTTTAACTTATCACTTCATGTATCAGCGGGGCACCCGGATTATCACTTTTTCTACCGAACAACCCTGGCCCCTGATTTATAAAGCCATCGAACCACTGCAGATACAATTGGTGTAATACGTAACTGACACCAACTTTCAATATAGCAGTAAAATATTCAACTTCTGGTTTAAAGCCCTGTGGTGCTCTATGATTCTGGATAGCCAAATGTCCCATAGCCAAACAGAGAGGAAAAACATGAAACCCATCCTTACTGTTGAATTCAGTGCCAAGACGGGTGGCAATGACTTTAAGGAAGAAAGCGTCCCCATTCACAGCCCGGAAGAACTTTTTGCTTTTGTCGCACCGGGAGGTGGTTGTGAAAGGATCCCGGACGAAGTGGATGAAATTCAGATAGTGTTTCTGGCACCGGCCCACCCGAATCGTAAAAGTCCCATCGCCGATGTGCATGCCACACTGGAAGTGGGGATGGTGTTTTTTACCGGACCGCTGGCGGAGATTTCGCAAACCATAGAGCAACTCATTGACAAGGCCGGACGGGGAGAACTTTCCGCTTCCTTTCTCAATGTCCTGGGTATAAAAACTGACTGACCGGTGAGAATAACTACTCTGCCGCCGGTTCCTTGTCAGGGTAGAGATGTTCCCACACGTGCTCGGCAAAACCGACACCCACCTCGTCGTAAAAATTGTAGGCGGCATCGGCACCCGCGGTTTTGATTTTTTCCAGATCTTCGGGAAACAACGTCGTGGCACTGACGAAACCCTGATAACCGCGTTGGCGTAACTGCCTTGCGGCAATGGTGTTGGCTTCAAGATCAGGCATCGCCAGCAAAATCGCCTCAATTCCGGTCAGGTCAAGATTGTGCCATAACCCCGGGTCTTCCGCGTCGGCATATAAAACCCGGCGCCCGGTTTTACGATGCGCTTCCACCTTGCCCATGTCCGAATCAAGACCGATTACCCGGAGTTTACGTGAGCTGAGAAAATCGTAAGCCCCGGTACCGACGCGCCCCATTCCCATGATCATGATATGCGAATTACCCAGATGTAGCGGCTCATCATCAGGATGGCGCCGTTCCGACTCAAAGGGCTGCAGACGGATTTCCAGACGCGAATATAATGCATGCGCATAACGGTTTAACGGTGCCGCCAGGGCAAATGAAATGGCCACGGTAATGGCCAACAACACCATCATCTGGGGCTCCAGCCAACCGTTTTTCAGCCCCAGATTTGCCACGATCAAGCCGAACTCACTGAAGGTCGCGAGACTGAGGCCGGTCAGAAAGGCGGTACGCGCACGCAACTTGAATAACAACAGAATAAAAAAGAACAGCATCGCCTTGAGCGGCAACAATAAACTGATCAACAACGCCCATCCCACGATTTCCAAAGTCAGGTGGCCGGACATGCCAATCTGCAGGAAAAAACCGACCAGAAATACTTCCTTCAGACTCCACAGGGCATTGGACATTTCCGTGGCGCGCTTATGATCCGCCAGCAACACACCCAGTAACAACGCACCCAGCTCCGAACTTAATCCAAAGTGTTCGAAACTGGCGCCTCCGACCACCAGCGCCAGTACCAGGCCGTACAACACCAGTAATTCATCATGCCCGCTTAATTCCAGTAAACGATGGATCAAGGGCCGCAACAGGGGCAACAGCAATAAGGTCAGCGCCCAGACGGATGGGGTTTGCGCACCGGCGAGACTCAAAAAGGCCACGGCAACCAGATCCTGCATAATCAGAATACCGATGGCGGTGCGGCCATGAAAAGCACGCAGCTCTTTTTTACTTTCCAGAATTTTCGCTGCCACTACGGTACTGGAAAAAGACAGGGCTGTAGCAAACATCAATGCCGATTCGAGTCTCATGCCGGCAACAAAGTACAACAGCAATCCCACGATGATACCGTTGATGGCCATATGTAACACCGAACCGGCCAGCACTTCGGCGCGCAGCAGGCTGGCGAGACGAAGCTTCAGACCAACACTGAACAGCAGCAACAACACACCGGCATGGGCAACATGACCGAGGATAGGTTCGGCTTTGACACCGAAGGCACTTAAACCAAAGCCTGCGGCCAGATAACCGACCAGAGGCGGCAATCCTGCATGCCGCGCAATCAGACCCAGTAAAAAGGCCAGGACGATCCAGAGTGTGACGGAAACCATTTACGTTTGATTTTTTATATAAACCTTATTGTATGAGCAGGTACCTGACAGATAAGGTACAGCGCCATTATATTCAGGATTGTGAAACAAAGGTAACCGTTAACAGGACTGATCTCTTCAGCCGTTTTGTCTGTGTTTTTTTGTCGCTGCATCAAATCAGTGCATTGCACAACATGGCACCGGCGTTCAAGATAGATTGCATCGGATAAGTTATCTGTTTCAGGATGGCCGCGCGGACGGAATCAGCAGGGGCTATCGATTTGCCGCCCAGTAAAGTCAACAGTGCCTTATTATAAATATGTGTTTATTCTTTCAGCTGAATGCGCAGCCGGCCTTGCCGGACTTCAATCGCTTCCACGCCCTCGGCAAACCCCTGCCAAAAACCCGGCTCGGTACCGAACTCTGTGACCAGATCGATGTTTTTCATCCCGCCCAGCCAGGCATTGGGCAAGGGCACACCCCAGATGCTTACGCCCTTTAACACGACTACCGGTTTTCCTTCCGCATAGCGAACTTCTATCCCTGCCGTCAGCTTGAGTGTTTTACCGCCCAGGATTGGTGCCTCAGGATCCAGCGGCACCAGTAGTTTGGCACTGGCCAGATTATCGGATAAATCAATGGCCAGGCGCGAAGCCAGATCGGTATTGGTGGCAATCAAAGCGTTGAGTTCTTTTTCGCTCAGACTGATTTCACGACTGGCGCCGGCTTCACTGTAAGGCTCGGGTTGCAGGGGAGTTGCCGGCGGGATTGATCGGGGTGCGGGCTTGACTGCCGCACCGCCTGGCAGGGTTTCGAGACGTTGAAGTTTTTCATCCAGCAGGCGCTGTTCCCTGGCGTTCAGACTGACGGGGGTGAATGAATCAGGAAACAGGGTGTGATAGCCGATCCAGAGGGTAACGCCCAGGGTCAGCAAAATCGCCAGCAACACAAATGTTGCCACCTGCCAGCCACTGAAATGCCGTGGCCGGCGTGGCCCGGAAGCAGAAGACGGAGCAGGTTTCATCAATTACGCGCCTGGCGGATACTCGAAGTCATATCGGTACTTACTGGCCCAGCAACTTTTTCAGCTTGTCTTCGGCTTGTTGTTTCTCTTGATCGACCCGCTCATCTGCGCGGCTTTTTAATTTGGCCTTTTCTTCGTCAAGACGCTGACTGGCTGCCTCCTTCAACTGTTGCTCAATGTCCAGTTTACTCACCGCGGAGCGGGTGCGTTCCACCACCACGTTTAACACCTGTCTGGCAATTTCCGCTGGCGTACTCCCGCCTTTACCACCCAGGTTGGTTAGTTCAATCCGCGGCAAACGGGTCGATAATTTTTTGCCCTCCAGCGGCATAACCGTCGCTTCTACCGTGCCATCTTCAATCAACAGGTGACGGATAATCAGTTTGGTTTGTGACCCGGCTGGCGGTTCCTCGGTTTGGTTGCCAGCTGGTTTTGCCGCTACGCTACGGTTGATATTGTTTTTCAGGACATTGAAGTTGGCCTGACGTTCATTGTTGATTTCAAAAAACATCTGCGGCGCCGCAATGGTTACGGCGTCGATGACGATCGGATCCTGGGTAATGGTATTAATATCGATCCGGGTTTCGATCCCGCCCAGGGTAAAGGCATGCGGCGCAGCAAAACCAACGGGATTGGCGACACTGATACCGGCGATGCTGCCCTTGCCTTGTGCCAGGCCATCCCGGATTTTCACTTCCTGCACCTGCACACTGGTTTGTGTCACCTGCGAGCCATATTTTTCAATCGCCGCTTCGACAAGGCTGTCCAGTGAAGTCCACACATAGTAAAGCGCTGCGGCCAGCACAATAATGATGACCAGAACACCACTCAGCAGTACCTTGCTTCCCGTTTTCATACTCACCTCCAGGCCACGCTACACCACCGTTTAATAGTGAATCTGATTATAGTACTTCGCTCTCTGCTTGATAACCGCGCCTCGTATCCTGCATGCCGTGCAACGCTGGCATTCAGAAGGGGACTGGATTATTGTCAGCAGTATGCAAATCACTTCCGCCCGCGCCCGCTTTGTGCTGGATCACCCCTGGCAGTTTATCAAACAGGTGACGAACGGCTTTCGTGCCAACCAGGGTTTTTTGCTCGCCGGCGCGGTCGCCTATTACACCCTGTTATCGATAGTCCCGATGTTTGCACTCATTCTGGTGGTGTTGTCCCAGATCCAGGAAGCCGAAGAACTGGTGCATACCTTGCGTACCTATCTGATGCTGGTGATACCGAACCAGGCCGAGATCCTGAGCCATCAAATCAGTTTGTTCCTGCAAAACTGGAAAGTGATCGGGGTGGTCGGTTTTCTGGTGCTGCTGTTTTTCAGCTCCTTTGCCTTTACCGTGCTGGAAAACGCCATGTCAGTTATTTTCTTTCATCGTGTCGCTATCAGGCGCCGCCACTTTTTAATCTCTGCTATCATTCCCTACTGCTATATCCTGTTTACCGCAGCGGGACTTCTGCTTGTCAGCGCCGTCAGTGGCAGTCTGCATTCCCTGCACAGCCGTTCGTTCATGGTGATGGGCCAGGTCTGGTCACTCAGTACGGTCGAAACCCTGCTGGTGTATCTCCTGGGCATGATCGGCGAGGTGCTGCTGTTGACTTCGCTCTATCTGGTCATGCCGGTCGGTCGTCTTGCCTTGCGGCATGCCTTGATCGGTGGCATCACCGCCGCCCTGTTGTGGGAGATTACCCGTCACGTTCTGGTGTGGTATTTTTCCACCCTGTCGTTGGTCAATGTTGTGTACGGGACCTTTGCCACCGCGATTATCATTCTCCTCAGCCTGGAGGCCGCGGCAATTATTCTGCTGCTGGGCGCACAGGTCATCGCTGAATATGAACGCATCGGCAGCAGCAGTTCAACGACCCACGGTCTGCAAACAGAATAACCCGTCGGGGTTTATTCCGCTCCGCTTACGCCAGTGAATCGAGATACGCAATCATGCGTTGGCGCATCGCCGCATCCGGCAGACGCCCGAAACCGGCCGCCATGTTATCCCGCATATGATGCGGTTTGGAGGTGGCGGGTATGGCACAGGTTACATCCGGATGGGAAACGACAAACTTCAGAAAGAACTGGCCCCAGCTGTTGATATCAACTTCACTGGCCCAGGCCGGCAAGGGCTTGCCCTTGACCAGGCGAAACAACTCGCCGCGGGCAAACGGTCGATTGATCAGCGTCGCAATGCCGCGCTCGCGGGCGATCGGTAACAAACGCTGTTCCACCGTTCGGTTCATGATGTTATAACTGAACTGCACGAAATCAAACGGCTCGTTGTCCAGGATCACTTCCAGTTCATCATGAAACCGGCCGTGCGAGGTCGTAATGCCGACATATCGCACCTTGCCTTCCGCCTTCCAGGCCCTGAGCGTTTCCAGGTGCACTTCCCAGTCGCGCAAATTATGAATCTGCATCAGATCAAACACCTTGACGCCCATCCGCTCACTGGAGCGCCGCATCTGGGTAATCCCTGCTTCCTTGCCCCAGGTCCAGACCTTGGTCGCGGCAAACAGGGCCTGTTTGTTGTCAGTCTGCCGCAATAAATCGCCCGTCACCTGCTCCGCGGTACCATACATCGGCGAGGAGTCGATCACCGCCCCGCCGTGATCAAAAAACAACTGCAGCACTTCTGCCAGTTGCGCCCGCAAGGCCGGATCATTACCGGCATCAAACGTCCGCGAGGTTCCCATCCCGATCACCGGGATCTGTTCACCCGTTTTGGGGATCGCCTTCTTGATCGGTGATGACTCACGCGCAGACAACCATGCAGGCCAACTGAAAGCCGCGGCGGAAAAGCCAACCGCCTGTTTGAGGAAACGACGTCGACCAGATTTTCTTCCGGGTTTGTTCATCCTGACCTCCTTATTTCTTACACTTGTTTTGTAACTTCGACGGCAGTTGCAATCCGGGTTTGTTGTTGACCCAGGCGATAGGCCACCACGGCCCAGATCGCTGCCAGTGGCGCGGCAATCATGGCCAACTGTGACAAACTCAGGCCCAGACTTCGCAAGCCCGCATAAACCCAGCCGGCCACGGCGTCACCACCGCGATACACCACAGTGTCATTAAAATTTTTCGCCTTGTATTTCGATTCCCTGTCCAGTACCACATACAACATTTCGCGCGCCGGGCGCATAATGGCATAGTTGCCGGCGCGCCGGATCACCTGCACAACAACCAGGACCATCAGTACCGGGGCAAACGACAAGGCGACAAACCCGACACACAAAATGATTGGCACCAGGGTCAAGGTCCAGGCCAGGCCCAACAGTTTTATCAGGCGACTGGTCAGAAAAACCTGAAACACAATCGTAAGACCATTGACCGCGAGATCGATGAAAGCAAACATCGTGGTACGTTCCGCACTGCTTGCAAAGCTGTCGCGCACAATTTGGGCCTGCTGGAAATACAGAAAGGTGGACAGGGTAGTAAACAGTAACATCAAAATCGCAATGCCGAGTAAATAAGGGGACTGCAACACCAGGCGGATCCCCGCCAGAACGCTCCCGCCCAGCGGCTGGTTTACAGCCTGACTGTTTAATGTGTGTTGTGGATTTTGCTGCTGTGATAGCTCGCTTGTCCGAATCAGGCGCTGGATTGCAAACACGGCCCAACCGAGAAATGCCGCGGATAGCAATAACAGATTAATCGGACCCAGCGGCTGGGCCAGCGCCGTCGTCAATGCCGGGCCGGTCAAGGCACCCGCCGTCCCGCCAGCGGCAATGAATCCGAACAGGCGTTTCGCCTGGGTGTCACTGTATAAATCGGTCATGAAGCTCCAGAACACCGACACCACGAACAGATTAAAAACACTGGTCCAGATAAAAAAGGTCCGCGCAATCGTCACGTGCGCAAGATCGGTTTGAAACAACAGATAAAAGCCAACCAGGTTAAGTATAAAGAACAAATAAATCACCGGCAGAAACTGACTGCGTCGAAACCGTGAAGTCAGCCAGCCAAACACCGGAACGGCCGCCAGCATGATGAGAAAGGTGCCGGTAAACAACCATTGCAGATTTTCTACCCCGCCGGCCACGCCCATCTCATCCCGCAAGGGACGAATGATGTAATAACTGCACAACAGGGCGAAGAAATAACTGAACGACCAGAACAAGGCCCAGCCTTCACCCGGCTCAATCCTGACCCAGCGCTCAAGGCGGCGCACAAAGACCTTGTAGAAATATGACTTTTCAAACATGTAGTTTTTACCCCGGCCAGGTCAGGCAAGTATAGCCAGCTTCTTATTCCCGAAATATCAACAATGTCAGTGTGTTCAGCAACCGTTCAGGGTCAGTGGTCCATGCTTTAACCGTGCTTAGAGGCAATCATGCCCGCTACCGAACAACAAGGAGGCACGTCATGAACAACAAAATCACTCTCTCGGCGTTATTACTGGCGGCGGCCACCACCGTCGGTTTAATGCTGCCAGGCACGGTGGCCGCGCGTGATGGTCATGGCGCGAAACGTGAGGCGCCCGTGCAGCTCGCCCACAATGACCGCTATCGTCAACATTATCGACACCAGGCACCACGACATGTTCCGCGCTGGCTGAATCACTATCAGCGTCATCAGTCCTATGGTCGCCACACGCTTCCCTGGCCCAGGCCTCCCGCTTACTTCAACGACAGGCATACCTGGAAAAAACATTACCGCCACATGGAACGCAGGCATCATGGCCATGATCGCAGCCGTTATCGCCGTTACGGGGATAGCAACATTCACTTTCGGATCGATTACTGGGACTGACAGACCCGGTCTTCCCGGCAGCTGCTGAGACTCAGCCGGCTGCCGGGATTACTGAAATCAGTTAACACTGCGGGCGGATTCAGTCCCGGTTCAGGCAACCAGGCGTACGCTGAACCTGAACACAATGCCCAGAGGAGTAATAACAATGCAAACCAAACAACTGTTAACCACCGCCCTGCTCATGGGACTGGTTACTACCCCGCTCTATGCGGGTCACGGGCAGGCTGGCTATTACGATGACGGTGACGTGTTTTATGACAAAGCCAAAGTCATCGATGTCAAACCCTTGATGGAAGTCGTCCAGGTCCCGGTCAGCAGTCGGGAATGCTGGACCGATGAAGTGGAATACCCGGGACGGCGAAGCAATCCCAATGCCGGGATGGTTGCCGGTGGCATCATTGGCGGGGTGCTGGGCCACACGCTTGGCAAGGGTCACCGCGATCGGGGGGTGGCCACCGTAGCCGGCACCATTCTGGGTGGGGCCATCGGGCGTGATGTCGCCCGTCGACAGGAAACCGGACCGTATGTCAGTCAGGAGCGAACCTGCCGCACATCCCACAAGTACTATGAGGAAGAACGCCTCGCGGGCTACCGGGTCACCTACCGCTATCGCGGCCGCACCTTTACACGCGACATGGCCGAGGAACCGGGTAAATTCGTCCGCATCCGGGTCGCCCTGGATCCGATGGAATGAGTGCGGGGACGCAGAGTGTCCCCGCCTCGAGGACCGGACTTAAGCGGCGCGACTTTGACGCCGTTCACTCCGGCGTGCTTTTGCCGGGGCGTTACCGCGCCCGCCATTGCTGCGCCGTGGCTTGCCTGACCAGGGCTTGTCATTGGAGAACCGTTTGCGCTTGCGGCTGTTACTACCCGGCTTCCGGCCCGGTCTGGGTTCCGCCGTAGCCGGTTCCAGTCCGGGGATCACGTCACGTTCCAGCTTGCGTCCGGTGAGCTTTTCAATCCCGTGCAATTTGCTCCAATCCTCGGGGCCCACCAGGGAAATGGCGGTACCTGTGGCTCCACCCCGGCCGGTGCGGCCGATGCGGTGAATGTAGTCTTCGGCGACCATGGGCAAATCATAATTGATCACATGGCTGATGCCTTTGATATCCAGGCCACGCGCCGCCACATCGGTGGCAACCAACAGACGGAACTTGCCACGGCGCATGTGGTCGACAGTGCGCTTGCGCGCCCCCTGCCCCATGTCACCGTGCAACGCCGCACTGGCATGACCCTGATCCGCCAGGCGTTTTGCCAACCGATCCGCCCCCCGCTTGGTCGCGGTAAAGATCACTGCCTGATTCAGTTCCACACTGTTCACGTAATGAGATAATAACTCGTGTTTGTGGCCGTGATCATCAGCGTGATGCAGGCGCTGCTCAATGGCAGCATGCTGATCCTGATTGGCGGCGAGCTGTATCCGTACTGGATCCTGCAGTAATTGTTTCGCAATTGCCGTGACCTTGCCCTCGAAGGTAGCGGAAAACAGCAAGGTCTGACGCGTCACGGGTGTGGCCCCGGCGATGGTTTTGACCGCATCCACAAAACCCATGTCCAGCATGCGATCTGCCTCATCCAGCACCAGGATTTCCAGGCGCGAAAAGTCGACCCGCCCCTGTTCCATGTGGTCCATCAGGCGTCCCGGGGTTGCCACCAGCAGATCCAGCGGTCGACGTAACATCCGTATCTGGGGCGGATATGCCATGCCACCGACCACCGTTCCCGCATTGAAACGCACAAAGCGGCTGAAGGTGCGAATGTTCTCATTGACCTGCACGGCCAGTTCACGTGTCGGGGTTAATACCAGCACCCGCGGTCCATTCCCGCCCAGAGGGGATGGCGTTAAAAGTCGTTGCAGTGCCGGCAAAACAAATGCCGCGGTTTTGCCGGTGCCAGTCTGGGCGGAAGCCATCAGATCCCGGCCGGCGAGGATCGCCGGGATGGCCTGGCGTTGTATTTCGGTTGGCTCGGTATAACCGGTGGCATCAATTGCCTGCAACAGTTTGCTATTCAGATTCAGTTCTTTAAAAGACACAAAGTACTCCCGCGCCTGCCTGTCACGGCAAACGTCATGTGAAATGTTTAAAACACGAACGAAGGAAAGATGCCTGTAGAAAGGTCATCACAATACCTGGTTCACTCAGTTGGCGGCGTTATGCCGCACGTTGCTAACCAGGAAACCAGTGATGAAACAGCACGGGGAAAGGTCAGAAACGCCATCATCCTCAGCGAGGAGGGGCAACTATAGAGAGATCAGAGCCGAAATACCAGCACTATTTAATGATTTCCGCCTCCTCCAGCGCAGTCGGCCTCTCCGGCATCAAGGAGATAACCACGCTACCCCGGATACAAAAGGAAATAAAAACCGGCAAAAACTTGATCCAGACCATTTGCCCATTGGCAAAACCACCGGGATAATATTCTTAAATTATTTCATCAATACTCCAACCAAGAGGGATACCCCATTTTCCGGAGTCTTTTCAGTCGGCCGCTGACCGGTTCCGCCGTGCCCGAAACTGTGGCCGCGGTGGATCTGGGTTCCAACAGCTTCCATCTCATCATCGCCCGTCAACTGGATGGTTCTCTGCAAATTATCGATCGGGAACGGGAAATGGTTCGCCTGGCAGCAGGGCTGGATAAAAACAACCATCTTTCCGAGGCGGCCATGGAACGCGCCATGGCCTGCCTGACTCGCTTTGGCCAGCTCCTGCGAGACATGCCGACGGGCTCGGTCCGGATCGCCGGCACCAACACCCTGCGCAAAGCCCGCAATGCCCAGGCGCTGATTGAGCACGCGGAACAGGTACTCGGCCACCCGGTGGAAATTATCGCCGGGGTGGAAGAAGCCCGGCTTATTTATCTCGGCGTTGCCCAGGGTTTGAGCGACGCCGGCGGAACCCGCCTGGTGGTAGACATCGGTGGCGGCAGTACCGAGCTGATCCTGGGCGAAGGATTTGTGCCACACACCATGGAAAGTCTGCACATGGGATGCGTCTCTTTTTCCCAGCGCTATGTACCCAATGGAAATATCAGTCACACCAACCTGAGCCAGGCACGGCTGGCCGCGTTACGGGAAGTGGAACCTGTCGCCGGATTTTTTCGCAACCGCGGCTGGGAACAGGCCATTGGGGCATCTGGCACCATTCGTGCGGTTCGCAGCGTGGTGGAAGCCATGGGGCTGTGTGAGGAAGGTATCAGTGCCGCGGCGTTATCGCAACTGGTCGATACCTTCAAGGATTATGACCACGTCGACAAACTCGACATGCCGGGCCTGGCGCCGGAACGGGCACCGGTCTTCGTCGGTGGCGCCCTTGTTTTACTCGGGGTCTTCGAGGGTTTACGCATTGAACACATGAATGTCGCCGACACGGCACTGCGCGAGGGCCTGCTGTATGATTTGCTAGGTCGAATCCGGGACGAAGATGTCCGTGCCCGCACGGTGGATTCACTCGCCAATCGGTATCAGGTGGATCAGGAGCATGCCGGGCGGGTTGCCGGGACCGCACATGGCCTGCTGACCCAGGTCTCCGATACCTGGAAGCTTGCGGATGACAACCTGCGCCATTTACTCGACTGGGCCGCACGGTTGCATGAAATAGGCCGCGATATCGCCCATAGCCAGTACCAGAAACACGGCGCCTATATCCTGACCCACGCCGATATGCCCGGTTTTTCACGCCAGGAGCAACAGGTCATGGCCCTGCTGGTGCGGGCCCACCGACGCAAAATGCCCGTCAATTACATCAAGGCCTTGCCGGAGTCCTGGCATAAACTGCTGTATCGACTGGCCATCCTCCTGCGCCTGGCCGTGCTGCTACATCGCTCCCGCAGCGAGACACCATTACCCGACATCAGGTTACTGGTGAAAAAAAAGAATCTGACCCTGCTGTTTCCGGTAGGCTGGCTGGAGCAACATGCCTTGAGCCAGGCCGATCTGGAGCAGGAAGCCGCCTGGCTTGCCAAGGCAGGTTACAGTCTGACGTTTGAATAAAGGGACAACGCCTTACGGGGTGGTGATTTGTCCGAGTAGATCCAGCTGGGCGCAGACCGGCGGTCTGTCACCGGGTGTTTCACGCACATAATTGCCATCATGCTGCAGAATCCAGGCCTGGGTGTTGTCAGTCAGGTAGAGTTCCAGCTCATCCATGATTCGTTCTCGCAGGGCCTTATCTTCAATGGGAAAACAGGTTTCCACCCGCCGAAACAGATTACGTTCCATCCAGTCAGCGCTGGAACAATATAATTCGCAATCCCCGTCATTTTCAAAATAAAACACCCGGGTGTGTTCCAGGAAACGCCCGATGATGGAACGGACTTCAATATTGTCTGACACACCCGGGATACCGGGACGCAAACAACACATACCACGAATGATCAGCTTGATTTCAACGCCGGCCCGGGAAGCTGTATAGAGTTCCTGAATCATCGGCTGCGCCACAAGGGAGTTGATCTTGGCAATGATGCGCGCCGGCTTGCCTTGCTCGGCGTGCTGGCACTCGCGGCGAATTTTTTCAACCAGACCTTCATACAAGGTAAACGGTGACTGCAACAGGCGATTCAGCTTTAATACCTTGCCCAGGCTGGTCAGCTGAAAGAAGATCTTGTGCACATCTTCCCCAAAGGCCTTGTTGCTGGTCATCAGACCATAGTCGGTATATACCCGTGCGGTTCGATAATGGTAATTTCCCGTCCCAAGGTGAACGTAATGACGCAGTTTGTTGCGTTCGCGTCGTACCACCAACGCCATCTTGGCGTGGGTTTTATATCCGACGATGCCATAGACCACGTGCACGCCGACTTCCTGCAGGCGGTTGGCGACGGCAATATTCGCTTCTTCATCAAAGCGCGCCCGCAGTTCCACCACTACGGTCACTTCCTTGCCGCTGCTGGCGGCCTGGGCCAGGGCATCGACCAGCGCGGAGTCCGCGCCGGTACGATACAGCGTCATCTTGATAGCCAGCACATCCGGATCTTCCGAAGCCTGACGGATAAATTCAATCACCGGCACAAAGGAATCGAACGGATGATGCAGCAACACGTCCTGTTTGCGTAAGGTTTTGAAGACGCTGGTTCCCGGTCCGAATTCCGCCGGCAACCGGGGGGTAAAGGGAGTGAATTTCAAATCCGGTCGTTCGACCTGGTCAATAATGGCCTGCAGTCGGTTGAGATTGACCGGCCCATTGACCTGGTACACATCTTCCGGTTCCAGTTTGAACGTTTTACGGAGATACTCCATCAGGTCTTCGGGGCAGTTATCGGCCACCTCCAGGCGTACTGCTTCCCCGTATCGCCGTGACGGTAGTTCCCCTTCCAGGGCGCGCAACAGATCATCAATTTCCTCTTCATCCACAAACAAGTCACTGTTACGGGTAACCCGGAATTGGTGGGTGCTGGTCACCTTCATGCCGGTAAACAGTTCTTCCCCGAAAGCGTGGATGACGGAAGACAGAAACACAAAGTCGTAGGGCCCTATCCCGGTCTCTTCCGGTAACTGAATAAGACGTGGCAGGGCGCGGGGTGCCTGCACAATGGCCATACCACTGGAACGACCGAAAGCATCCTTGCCCTTGAGGGCAACGATAAAGTTGAGACTCTTGTTTAAAATCCGCGGAAACGGATGGGCGGGATCCAGTCCGATGGGACTCAGGACCGGCAGGAGTTCCTGAAAGAAATAATTTTCCAGCCACTCGGCCTGGGCATCCGACCATTCAGTTCGCCGGATGAAACGGATATTTTCCGCCTCCAGCGCAGGAATCAATTCCTCGTTCAATACCCGGTACTGTTCATCAATCAATTCGTGGCAACGCTCACTGAACAGGCGCAATGTCTCATGCGGCGCCAGATTTTCCGGACCGCGCTGCACCGAGCCCAGTTCTGCCTTTTGTTTAAGACCCGCGATCCTGACTTCGAACATCTCATCGAAGTTGGTGGAGGTGATGCACATATAGCGTAACCGTTCCAGCAGGGGCACCTGCGGATCGCTCGCTTGTGCCAGTACCCGCCGGTTAAATTCCAGCAGACTCAGCTCACGACCAATATAAAAATCCGGTTGCTTGAGATTGATGGTGTCCATGTGTGCTAATCAAGTTTAGCCAATTCAGGCAAGATCCACACTTAATGTGTTAATTTACATGGAAAATACCATGATGCGGCTCAATATGACGGGAAATCATGCGGGAATCAAGCCGTTTGCATAACGGCTTCGAATAATCGGGAGTAGCTGTCACTCAGCAAGCCTTGCGGCTGACCCCGGTATGGTAGTCAATAAAGGTTTGCCCTGAATCGCGCCCCATGTACTTATACAGAATTTTTTGGATCCGTTTCGCGCAGGTCAACACGAATCAGACAGTCCACCACATCATTGAATTGCGCATCAATATTGAAACCCAGCATCCGGCCACCCAGCTTGAGATATTGCCGTATCAGCACCGGCACGCCTTTTTGATCATGTTCAATATCTGCCAGCAGCGCGGATAAATCTTCAATGTTGGAAGTTTTAGACAGCTTCGGTGCTCGCAAATGTTGAATGGATCGCAACCGATAGGGCGTTCGCGGTTTTACCTGCCGCTTTGCCTGTGGAAACATACCGTCCAGCAAGAATGGATTTACGGCAGCAGGATGTTGATCGATACCTGACATGGAGTCCTCCAGAAATACTCTGGAGACAGCCTAAGCAGAAACTATTTCGCTAAAAAGTCAATCAGGTTACAGAATAATGATATATGACTACTTTGAATGGCGAACGATATTCCAGCCTGGAACTCTTTACCACCAGTATTTATCGAACATTTCCGGATTTGCCCAGTATTTACTGTTGAGCCAGTCGGGAGTGGTTTTATAGCTGGCGATATCAAAAGCGTAAATATGTACGACATGATGGTCAGATTGAAATTCACCGACCTGGCTGAAGCCCAGTCCCAGCATATCGGTTTGTTGCCAGTGACTGGCATGCTTCGGCCAGTTTTCGCCGATGGGTAATACAATAATCAACCGATCACCGTGCAGATCCCGCAATCGGGCAACCAGTTGTTCCGCCTCCGACTTGGCCATCCGCTCCAGCACATGGGAAACAAACACCAGGTCGTATCGACCATACTCATCGAGTTGCTTCAGGCTCGGTGCAGGACTGCATTCCCGTAACGCACAGGTATCACAGTCACTCAGGTAGTCAGCAAATAATTCCTGCCCGGCCGGGCCAAGTGACAAAATCCGCCGGGGCTGAAATTGTTGTATCAGCGCTTTAAGTTCCGCCTGTTTTGTTTCTGGATACATGTAGGGTCAGTCTCTGGTCAATGACTGATACCGGCCGCGACTTCGGCCCGGATATATACTTTACATCAAATTAAAGATTTAAAACTTCACGCCCTGCATGTAATTGTCAAACGTGAGAATCGGATTTTTTTCAAAGCGGGTCAATTCCAGCCCTGGAGGGAGTTCAACTTCAGTCATGATCGGTAAATGATCCGACATGGGTGACTCAAGCGCCCTGGCACGTCTGACATTGAGTTCAGACGTCACCAGGATATGATCGATGTTATACATCGGTCGCCAACTTGGAAAGGTATGCAGGTCTTCGAGTGGTTCACGCAAACGTGTTTTGTTAAATAACAACTGCATTTCATCACTGTGACAGCGACAATTCATATCACCCATGACAATGGCATGGGGGAAATCGTTCACAATCTCACTGATGTATTCCAGTTGCTGCAGCCTGGCACGTTTACTCAAGGCCAGGTGTACGACAATTACTGCGAGTGAATCTTTACCGGAATCATAGCGCGTGAGAATCGCCTGTCGTCCGGGTATCAATCCGGGCAGACGCAAATCAGTGACTTCGGTCGGCTTATAGTGACTTAAAATACCATTACTGTGTTTTGCAAAACGCCCCAGATTACGGTTTACCTGATGGTGCCAGAACGGGAATTCGGCGCGCCCTGCCAGGTATTCGGCCAGATTGATGAAATTACTGCGGATACTACCGGCATCGACCTCCTGTAAGCCGACGATATCGTAATCTGCTATATCATGCGCGATGATGTCCAGATTCTGTAACCGCTTGGGACAAGGCAGAATATGTTTCCAGCTTCCGGTTATATAATGACGGGGATGGGACGTGCGGATCCCGACCTGCACATTGTAACTGAGAATGCGCAGCAACTGACCCTTGCTATCCCTCGAAGAAAATTCCGACATGTCTTTTCGTAATTTTGAATCCACAGTTAACGCCGACCTAGACCGGGCAAACCATTTCGCCCAGCTTGGCCGTCAATTTCAGGTTCTCGCTATAATCAACCGGACAGTCGATAACACTAACAGTATTGTCGGCGAGCGCCTTTTTCAAGGTCGGCAACAAATCCTCGCCTTTCTCTATTCTGTAACCTTTGGCGCCGAATGACTCGGCGTACTTCACAAAATCCGGATTGGTGAATTTCACATTTGAAGGCCGACCAAAATCGTTCATCTGTTTCCACTCAATCAGACCGTAACCATTATCATTCCAGATTAATATGACAAATGGCGTGTTCATCCTTAACGCGGTTTCTATTTCCTGCGAATTCATCATGAAACCGGCGTCACCGGTCACTGCCACCACCTTGCGATCCGGCAAAGCCAGCTTGGCGCCAATGGCACCCGGAACGGCAATCCCCATACTGGCAAAACCATTGGAAATCAGACAGGTGTTGGGAAATTCACAGCGAAACATGCGCGCCATCCACATCTTGTGCGCACCCACGTCGGAAATGGCAATATCCTCCAGTTCCATGGCAGTCCGTAAATCCCAGATAATTTTCTGCGGCTTCATCGGGACACTGTTGTCATCCTTGTGTTGATTCATATCCTCAATCACGGCCTTGCGTAAGGCCCGCATGGCACTGCCGGTTGAGGGCGTGGCAATCTCCATGATTCTTAACAAAGAGTGCTTGATATCCCCCACTACCCCGACTTCAACAGAGTAATAGGCATCCACTTCAGCAGGCGACTGATCAATGTGAATAATGGTGCGGTCCTGGGTGGGATGCCACAAGAACGGATGGTATTCCACCAGATCGTAACCAATACAGATAATCACGTCCGCCCGGTTAAAACCGCAGCTGACATAATCATTGGCCTGCAACCCGGCGCTGCCCAATGCCATCGTGTGCTTGAAAGGGATCGCGCCTTTCGCCATGAAGGTATTGGCCACGGGAATTCGCAGACGTTTGGCAAAGTCGGCGAGTTGTTGCCAGGCCTTGTTTCGAATGACACCGTTCCCGGCGAGGATGATGGGATTCCTGGCATCGGAAATAATCTTCGCCGCATTTTCCACTTTTTCCATCGGCGGTTCAGGCGCCGCAGGCTGTTTCACAAAAAGCGGCCGGGCATCTATCTCCATCTCGGCGATGTTTTCCGGAAACTCGATAAAGGTCGCGCCGGTTTTTTCGGTTTGCGCCAGCTTGAAAGCCTTGCGTACCACTTCGTTGATCACATCGGGGGTCAATAATCGCGATGAGTATTTGGTAATGGAAGCAAAGATTTGCTCCAGATCGAGCACCTGATGGGACTCCTTGTGCAGGCGATGCGTGCTGGCCTGCCCGGCGATAGCGACCACCGGAGCATGATCCAGGTTGGCATCGGCCACCCCGGTTATCAGGTTGGTCGCGCCCGGCCCCAGGGTGGCGAGACAGACTCCCGCTTTACCGGTCAAACGCCCATAGACATCCGCCATAAAGGCCGCACCCTGTTCATGCCGGGTAGTAAGAAACTTGATGGAGGAATCCAGCAGCGCATCCATCAAGTCCAGATTTTCTTCACCGGGGATGCCGAAGATGTATTCCACGCCTTCATTTTCAAGACATTTCACAAACAACTCGGCGGCTTTCATCTCGACTTCCTGTTATTTTCCCATCTACAGCATGGGTATTTTTCTGGCTAACTTGCTTGCCTTCGGCACTTTGCTCTGGTGCAAGCTTTCAATTTCTACTTAATTTTGATTCCTTACTTATAAGATAGTCGGTTACCCGCAGCATGCCATCATGACCGTGGGCCATCACGCCATCCGTCAGGTATTTGCCGTTGATAACCAGTGCAGGGACACCTTCTATGCCATAACGACGAGTTAAGTCCGTCGCCCTCCGGACCTTGGCATCCACCGCAAAGGAATTAAACGCATTATCAAATTGCTCGGCGGTCACGCCGTACTTGGTAAACAGGGCCTTGACCTCCGGGACCGAATCCATTTTGCGGCGTTGCATGTGCATGGCTTCAAACATCGGATCATGTACTTTGTCGAGCACACCCAACACCTCTGCGGTGTAATAGACCTTGGCATGGAAAGCCCACAAGGGTCGAAATACTGCCGGAATTCGCACAAAGACGACATTGGCGGGTTTGTTTTTAAGCCATTTTTTCAGATGCGGTTCAAGCCGGTAACAATGGGGACAGCCATACCAGAACAGCTCAACAACCTCGACCTTGCTGGCATCCGCCGTTGGAACCGGTGTCGGCAATCTTTCGTATTCTTTGCCCTCAACATATTCAGCCAATACATTACTCACGGGTATCAATAACAGGCCGAGCAAGGGTAAAAGCCGTAGCAATTTCATCAACAACCTCCTGTTTGGAATGGCATCAGCCTAGGCAAACTCTCAGATACACGCAAGTCGAATATGATAAAATTTATGCCTTGTTTGCGCGATTATTTTTGCTCTATGGAGTCTGTGCATGTCAGCGAAAAAAAGTTCCACCCACATTGATTTGGCCGAGTTTCTCAACCAGCAGCATCTGTGTGAAACCCTCACTATTAATGAAGTCAAAACCTTGATGGAATTCACAGAACCGGTCTTCGTCAAGCAAAACGAAATCATCGCTGATATTGGTGATGTCGGAGAAGCGCTGTATTTCATAATCGCCGGAGAGGTCGCACTTTTCTTCGACGACCACGGTAAAGACGTGGAAATTGGTCGCCTGAAAGAAGGTGAGATCATGGGCGAGATGTCTTTCTTCGATCGCCAGGCCCGTTCCGCCCGGCTGCGTGCCATGCGGCCCGAAACCCGGTTACTGAAATTAAATCGCGCCATGTATAAACGCCTGCGGGTTGAACATCCTTATATTGCCGTGAACCTGTTGGAGCATGCAATCATTAGTCTGGATCATTTGTTCCGCCGGCTTAGCATGGACATCGCCAGTTTCAATCAGTACATGTACGGCAACGGGCCGAAACGCTAGACACGGTCAGGACTTGAGCGGAAGACAGCGGACAATCAAAACAGAAAGGGGCGGTAAACCGCCCCTTTTTATATAGTCATTATCGCCAACTGTTCTCAATGCAGTCCCTGCATATAGGAGGCAACCGCCTCAATTTCCGCATCCGTCATCCTCGCGGCAATGTTCTGCATCATCTTGCCCGGATCATTTTGCCGCGTCCCGCTGCGAAAATCCTTCAGCGCTTTTACCACATACGGGGCGTGCTGTCCGCTCACCGACGGGTACTTGGCAGCCGGATTACCGGCACCGGTTGGACCATGACATGCCATGCAAGCCGACACACCCGTGGCAGAATTTCCGCCACGGTAAATCTTTTCTCCCAGCGAAACTTTAGCTTCCTCGGCACTACCCTGGGAAGGTTTTTGCTTGGCGAAGAAAGCAGCCAGATCTTCCATGTCCTGAGGGGCCAAGGGGGCCACCTGGGCCATCATCAGTGGATCGCTGCGTTCTGTGCCTGCCTTGAAATCCGCCAGTTGTTTGGCAATGTAGCCGGCATGTTGACCGGCCAGTTTCGGCCAGGCGGGATTGACACTGACGCCATTCACACCATGACAACTGAAACAGACCTGCGCCTTGGTCTTGCCGGCTTCAGCATCACCTGCCGCCAGGCTGGTTCCGTTAAACAGGAACACAGCGAACAGAGAGATAAGAACCTGGTACTTCATGAGAAATTAACCAACCTTGTTTCCGGAAAAATGAAACAGTGGCAGCGTCTATTTGACGCTGCTCACCATGTAATCAACCGCAGCTTTGACATCGGCATCGCTGATATCAGTACGACCACCTTTCGGAGGCATCACACCGGTTGTACCTTTGAAACCCTCGATAGCATGTTTATGTAACGTATCCGCCCCCTTGGCGATACGGTCTTTCCAGGCTGCCTTGTCACCAAACTTGGGAGCACCGGCGGCACCGGTACCATGACAGGCAAAGCACGCCATCTTGTAAGTCTTTTCACCTGCACCTTCGGCATGAGCAGTAGCTACAGCACCCATCAGCGCCACTGAGGCAGTCATCAGCAACATCTTTTTCATTGTTTTATTTCTCCTGCAACAAAATAACCTGTTATCCGGTTTATGGTGGTTAATCACCGCCTTGGCACCTGAGACAGACGCGGCATGGTAAACTTCGTGAATACCATTGCCAGGACGCAAAGTCGGGGCCCGTACTATACCAAGCCCCCGTACAGGGTCAAGCCGGCGCATTACAAAATTGGCGGCAGCTACCGCCTGTTACGACATACCTTATTATTGTGAAACTGAACCGTGACTGAACAGACTCATCCGGGCCGCTACAGCCATGCCCGTTTTATGCTGAGCGTACCGGAGCCGCAGCAGGCCCCGCCGGATATCGGCTACGAAGTGGCCTTTGCCGGCCGTTCCAATGCCGGCAAATCCAGCGCACTCAATGCCCTGACACAACGCAAATCGCTGGCACGTACCAGCAAAACCCCGGGGCGTACTCAACATTTGGTGTTTTTTGAGCTGGATGGAGAACGGCGCCTGGTGGATCTGCCCGGCTATGGTTTTGCCCGGGTACCGGAAAAAATTCGTCGCCACTGGGGTGAGGCCATGGCCCAATACCTGGCCGAGCGTCGATCATTGCGCGGCCTGGTGTTGCTGATGGACGTTCGCCATCCCCTCACCGATTTCGATAAACAAATGTTGCAATGGTGTCAGCATGCCCGCATGCCGGTGCACATCCTGCTCACCAAGGCCGATAAGCTCAAACGTGGCGCCGCCAGCGCTGCCCTGTTAAAAGTCCAGAAAGCGCTCGCCGACCAGGCCGATGTGAGCGTGCAACTCTTTTCCGCCCTCAAGCACACCGGCGTGGCACAGGCGCGGGCCAAACTTGATTCCTGGCTGGCACTACCTGTCTCGTAAACGGAGTAAAAACACCAGAGGATAAAAATAAACCCCGGAACCGGGTTGGGATGTGGGGATACGGTATGGTTCCGGGGTTGAATCAGCACCCTTTTGAGGTGCGGTCTATCTCCCCGCTGAGGGACTAGCGGGCCAGATAGGACAAGCTTAGGCAATTCACTACTGTGCGAAAATGCCGCAATTGTTAACCTTTGTAAATTTCAAAAAAAACCCCGGAACATGTGGGGATAGACCGTTCCGGGGTAAATAACAACCCGGCTTGGGGAAACCGGGTTTCTTAATTCCCACTTTTGGGAGGGTTGCGGGAATTAGTGCTTGGCTGCACTGAAAATTAAGACCGGGAACGGAAAAAAAAGTTCACTGCTTGAGTCAAATTCTGTGGAAAACTTCTTAACTTATTGTCTTTAAAGACAATTCTGGCCTGATGATTTTTGTGTCAGGCCAACTCCTTGGGACGACATAACTGCCGCAGGCGCGCCCTGCCTCGCTGCAATTTTGCCCAGGATTCGGGCACTTCAAACACGGCAACCGCCGCCGTGGTCATGAGTTTGCCGGAGGCCGACAACGTGGGCGGCTCGGGTGCGAGCCATTCGACCAGATCATCCAGGCCCGGATTGTGAGCCACCAGCAACACACTGTCTGTCTGTTCGGGGACCGAATGCAGGACGTGTAGCAAGGCCGAACGATCCGCGAGATAGAGATCCCTGTCGAATTGAATCGGCTCGGAATTCAATTGCAGCGCCTCGACGACGGCGAGCGCGGTTTGTTTGGCGCGTTCAGCGGGGGAAGACAATACGAGATCGAGAGTGATGTTCTGCTGCTGCAGGTATTGGCCCATGCGGGCGGCGTCCTTACAGCCTCGTTTGTTCAGCGGTCGTTCAAAATCCGAGCTGGCACCGCTGTGCCA
>JBECLA010000051.1:0-15844 GCA_040235565.1 Thiohalomonadales bacterium
ACCATGTTTGCCGCTGGCGTACCCCTGGTGGAAGCCATGGAGTCGGTCGCGGGTGCGGTGGGTAATGTCGTCTACGGTGAAGCAGTACTTCGCATGCGTGATGAAGTCGCCACCGGTACCCAACTAAATGTTTCCATGAAATCCTCCGGATTGTTTCCCAACATGGTGGTACAGATGACCGCCATCGGCGAAGAAGCCGGTTCCATGGATTCCATGCTCTCCAAGGTCGCCGATTTCTATGAAGAAGAAGTTGATAATGCCGTTGACGGGCTGAGTAGTCTGCTGGAACCGTTGATTATGGCCATTCTGGGTGTGCTCATTGGTGGTCTGGTAATCGCCATGTACATGCCGATCTTCCAGATGGGCAAGGTCGTCGGCGGCTAATACCAAGCAAGCAATCAAGTCAACCAGACATAGAATTGATGCCTTATCTTGAGCTTCTGCAGCACAACCCTGTGCTGTATCTTTCTATTGTAATTATTCTCGGTCTGCTGGTTGGCAGCTTTCTGAACGTAGTTATATATCGCCTCCCTGTAATGCTCAAGCAGCAGTGGAAAACTGACTGTTTAGGCTTTCTGGAGCAGGAAAACCATGAAATTTCCGGGTCGATAGATAAAAGTCAGCAGCCTTTCAATTTAGTGACACCGCGTTCGCGCTGTCCCCATTGCGGTCACCCGATTACTGCATTAGAAAACATTCCGGTTCTGAGCTACCTGTTCCTTAAGGGGCGTTGCCGCGAATGTCATACGCCCATCTCAATCCGTTATCCCCTGGTTGAAATCCTGAGTGCGAGTCTCGTCGCGCTTGTTGCCTGGAAATTTGGCTTAACGATTCAGGCAGCCATGGCGATGCTTCTGTCCTGGACACTCATCTGTCTTACTTTTATCGATTATGATCACCAGTATTTGCCCGACAACATTACCTTGCCCTTCCTCTGGCTGGGCTTGTTGCTGAACCTCAATGGCGTATTTGTCGAGCTGTCTGCCGCGGTGATTGGTGCCATGGCGGGATACTTGATTTTGTGGTCGGTATATCAGATCTTCAAAAGAGTCACCGGCAAGGAAGGCATGGGATACGGTGATTTCAAACTCCTGGCCATGCTTGGCGCCTGGTTGGGCTGGCAGGTCTTGCCCGTCATTATTCTGCTATCCACCCTGGTGGGTTCGGTTATCGGTATTTTTCTCATTCTATTCAGACGGCATGATCGCGGTCATCCGATTCCTTTTGGCCCCTATCTGGCCATTGCTGGCTGGATTGCGTTACTCTGGGGATACGAAATCAACAGCGCCTATCTAAACTGGACTAACTATTAAACAGACCACTGATCCACCTTGCATGCTGGTAATTGGATTGACAGGAGGCATCGGCAGCGGTAAGTCCACCGTTGCTAAACTCTTTGCCGCAAAAGGTGTCCCGATCATTGACATGGATCAGATCGCCCGGCAAGTAGTGGCAGCCGGCCAGCCTGCGCTCGCACAAATAACCCGGGAATTTGGCACTGCTGTGCTTGATTCAGATGGCCAACTAGACCGCCGAAAAATAAGAGCACTCATATTTGAATCTGCAGAAAAACGCCACCGCCTCGAGGCCATCCTCCACCCGCTGATACGTCAGGAAACCCAACACCAACTCACTGAACTTGATACGGCATATTGTATTGTTGTCATTCCTCTGTTACTCGAATCCCATCAGCAACCGCTCGTTGACCGGATACTGGTTGTTGATGTCCCGGAAACCCTGCAGATTAGCCGTACCATGAAGCGTGATGGTGTATCTGCCGAAGCCGTGAAAAAAATTCTGCATGCGCAAACAGATCGCAACAGCCGGCTGGCCGCTGCTGATGATGTGATTGATAACGCCGTAGAGCTGGCAAAGGTTCGCGACAGAGTTGCGGAACTCGACCAGCAATATCGCACAATGGCTGAAATAGCTGATTAAAAATTCGGGCAGTTGCCAAATTCTGTCTCCTGCCTCACAATTCCCGATAGATCTGCGAAGCAAGATAAATCGCATGGAAAACAGCATTATATACGAACAACCCCTCAATGAACGCATGCGCAGTTTCCTGCGGCTTGAGCACCTGTTCAAACAAACGGCCTACTCCCTTCGAGGATTCTCGGTCTGGGACAGCCGTGCCTGCCTGAACGGACTGATCGCAATTCTGGATATTGTTTCTCGTGGTGATTTGAAAAATGAGATCCTCAAGGAACTCGAACGTCTGCAAACCTCACTCGCTGCTCTGAAACAAGTCCCCGGCGTTGACCATACACAATTGACCAGCATCCTGAGTCAACTGGAACAAGGCCAACAGGAAATCCATGCACTTCAGGGCCAGTTTGGGCAGTCCCTGCGCGAGCATGAATTGATTAGCAGTTTACGACAACGCAGTACCATCACTGGTGGTGATTGTAATTTCGATTTGCCTGCCTATCATTTCTGGTTATCACGGGATCCGGAACTACGCATTCAACAACTGGAATCCTGGTTTGATTCACTCGATCAACTCCAGAAACCGATTCGGCTCATCCTGGCGATTCTGCGCGAAAGTGTTGACCCGGTAGAATTAATCGCAGAAGCCGGTGCTTACCAACACAATCTCAATCCAAGTTCACCGGTACAGATCCTGCGCATCATGTTACCCCGGGAGTCGAAGGTATATCCGGAGATCAGCGCCGGTAAACATCGTTTCTCTATTCGTTTTCTTATACCACAAGAGGATGCACGCCCGGTACAGACGCAAGAAACGATAAACTTTCAATTCAGCAGTTGCGCCCTATGAGCAGGATCGTAAAATGTCCCACCTGTGGCAAACCGGTAAAATGGGAAACGGGTTCCAAATGGCGTCCCTTTTGCAGTGAACGCTGTCGGTTAATCGATCTGGGTGAATGGGCGAGTGAATCCCACCGGATTAATGGCGAGGAATCCCTCCCCGAAGAATTCATCGAATCCGAGAAAAACAATCAACACTGAATCTGCTGTCTTTCTACAATCATTGTGAAACTTTAAAAGTAAAGTCGGCCTGGTAAATCTTATCAGTTGTTATTACCTCGATGTTTGCAACCCAGTCAACACGCCCGCTGACACAGACGGGAAGAACGGCTTCACCCTGATAGGAGGCAGAGTTGCCTTTTGCGACTCCTGGTGAAAGCGTATACCGGTTCAGGCCCATATTCATCCCTGTCATTTTAAAATCCACAATTAGCTTTTCGACTTCCTGCGGCGTAAATCCCTGCATTGATACCTGCATCTTGAACGGCTGCAGATACTTTACCTTATCGGGAAAGTGGAGTGTCACTGTCCGTTGTTTATCTTTGGCATCGCAGGGAGTTTCGACAGGGGTACATGCCGGGTTGCTTGATTCCAGCAATATTACCTCTTTCGGCTTTTCGTCTGGTGTCACCACAAGATGATAGGTTATGAGTCCCGTGATCAACAACGCCAGTGAAAACAATGTCCACTTTTTCATTTTCATCCCCAGAGATTACGAATGGTGGCAATTCCCTGGCCTCCCTGCTGCCAGGCCATTGGAATATCCTGCAGTTGCATCCCGCCAAGTGCATAAACCGGATGATTGGCCTGTTCGGTCAATCGACGGAATCCATCCCAGCCCAATGCTGCAACGTCCGGGTGGCTTGGCGTTGGCATGACGGGTGAGATGACACTGAAATCAACGGCGATGTTTTCAGCCTGGTCGAGTTGCTGCTGATTATGCACTGACGCGGCGACCAGTTTGTCGGCTCCCAATGGACGGCTTGATGAGGCCTGCAGACGACTTGATGTTAAATGCACTCCGTCGGCCCCCACTTCTTCTACCAATTCAGGCGCTGCATTTATCAATATTCGTGCAGTATGCGCATGACAGATTTTGCATGCCGTTTTTGCCAGGTCGATAAAAGCCGCCGGAGCCATGTTTTTGGCCCGCAATTGTACCAGCCGCACACCATTTTCCAGTGCCTGCTGCAGCTTGCGAATAAAATCTTTTTCGTCGTCAAACTCACCGGTAATCAGGTAGGACTCTGGCAAATTTACTGCCCGAATGATCGGCTGATTGGCGGCTGGAAAATCCCGTTTACCCAGTTCCAGAGGCGCGACCCATTCAATTGGCTGGTTTTCCTTACCGTGCGGCATCCCGGAAAATGCTTCAATCAACCAGACATCCAGCAAGACCTGTTTATCGGGATAACGATAGGGAATACGAATCAACGGCCTGGCACGGGTCACATCAATGCCGATTTCTTCGTGCATTTCGCGTTGCAAGGCCTGGTGTGACGTCTCACCTGCCTCGAATTTGCCACCCGGAAATTCCCACCGATCACCTTGATGAACATGGGCAGGTCGTTTGGCAATCAGAATTTGCCCCTGGGGATTGCGCACAACCCCCACCGCCACATACGTCATGGGTAAGGACATGAGCCTAGGTGCGATACTCCGCGTTGATGCGGACATAATCATAGGAAAAATCGCAGGTCCAGACATGGGTGCTATCGTTGCCACGCCCAAGATCAATCTGTACTGTGATTTCATTTCTGTCCATGACGGCCTGGCCCTGACTCTCCGTATATTCGCTGTCCCGCTCACCGTTACGGACAATACACACCTCATCAAGAAAGATATTTACTGTCGTAATATCGAGATCCGTCATACCCGCCCGGCCCACAGCGGCGAGAATACGTCCCCAATTGGGATCCGCGGCAAAGAAGGCCGTCTTGACCAGAGGTGAATGGGCTACGGTATAGGCCACCGACAAACATTCTGCCTGGTTGCGACCACCAGCTACCTGAATGTTGATCAGCTTGGTCGCCCCTTCACCATCACTTACGATGCTTTTTGCCAGTTCTTCGCAAAGTTCCGTTAATACCTTCTGAAACGTTGGATATGCCGCACTATCGGTATCAATATCCACGTCTGCCTGACCGGTAGCACATAACACACAGGCGTCATTGGTTGAGGTGTCACCGTCCACAGTTATCCGGTTAAACGACTGGTTCACAGCCTCATGCAGTGAGGTTTGTAACACATCCGGCTTGATCCTCGCGTTCGTCGCGATAAAGGCCAGCATGGTAGCCATATCAGGCCGAATCATGCCGGCGCCTTTGGCAATTCCGGTCAGCATGATTTCTTTTCCCTGCACCACCACCCGGCGCGATACCAGCTTGGGCCGGGTATCGGTTGTCATGATGCCCCATGCCGCGTCTCCCCACCCCTCCGGCGAAAGCTGTGCGAGGGCAGTCGGGAGCGCCTGGGTGAGCTTATGCACCGGTAAAGATTCACCGATCACCCCGGTAGAAAAAGGCAAGATTTCGTCTGTTTGTGAATCGGTCAGATCGGCGAGGGCCTCACAGCACTGTTGGGCGTCGTGTAATCCTTGCGAGCCGGTTCCGGCATTGGCATAACCGGTATTAATCAACAGATACCTTGGCATTCTCCCGGACAGATGGCGTTGCGCGACAACCACAGGCGCAGCACAAAAGGCATTCCGGGTAAACACGGCTGCGGTGCTTGTTCCCGATGCCAGTTCCATCACGACCAGATCACGCCTGTCCGCTTTTTTGATCCCGGCACTTACGGTTCCCAGCCGTATGCCCGGCACCGGGAAGAACTCTGGATTGGGTGTTGTCATAAAAAATCTGCTCAGGCAATACGCCCGTGACAGTGTTTGTATTTCTTGCCGGAGCCACAGGGGCAAGGCTCATTGCGACCGACTTTACGACCTTCACGCACATAGGGTGTGGCGGGCTCGGCCTGCGCCTCGGCTTCGGCTTCACCTTGCATGGCATTGACCTCGGCGTGCTGGAATTGCATATCCCGGTCATGCTGACGGCGCTGGGCTTCCAGGGCTTGCAGTTCGGCTTCACTCCGCACCTGCACCCGACTCAGAATAGACACGACGTCATGTTTGATGCGATCCAGCATCTCCGAAAACAGCTCAAATGACTCACGTTTGTATTCCTGCTTGGGATTTTTCTGCGCGTAACCCCGCAGATGAATGCCCTGGCGGAGTTGGTCCATTAATGCCAGATGATCCCGCCATTGACTGTCAACCACATGCAACATGACTTCTTTCTCCACCTGCCGAAGCACATCCGCACCAACCGCAGTCTGTTTGGCTTGATAGGTCTGGGATAAGCCATCGATAACACGTTCACGCAGTGCGTCCTCGTCCAGATTGGAATCCGCTTCGAGCCAGTCCCGGATATCCAGTTTGAGACCAAATTCCCCCTCCAGGGCTTCCTCCAGTCCCGAAATATCCCATTGTTCTTCGATACTTTGTGGTGGTACATAGGTGGAGATCACCCCATTTACGACATCCGCACGAATGGCTTCAATCGTCTCGGAAACCTCCTCCGCCGCAAGGATCTCATTCCGCTGGCTATAAATTACCTTGCGCTGATCATTGGCCACGTCATCGTATTCCAACAATTGTTTACGCATATCGAAGTTATGCCCTTCGACCTTGCGCTGGGCGTTTTCGATTGCCCGACTCACCCAGGGATGTTCAATCGCCTCGCCTTCCTGCATCCCCAGACGTTGCATAATGGCGCCGACACGATCCGAGGCGAAAATACGCATCAGGTTATCTTCCAGGGAAAGGTAAAAGCGGGAGGAACCGGGATCGCCCTGCCGTCCGGCGCGTCCACGTAACTGGTTGTCCACCCGACGTGATTCATGCCGTTCCGTACCCACAATGTGGAGTCCGCCGGCTTGCAACACCTGTTCATGACGCTGTTGCCAGGCTGTTGTCAACTGTTGCTCTTTTTCCGGAGTCAGATCTGCCACCGCGCCAAGTTCCAC
Source organism: Thiohalomonadales bacterium (assembly GCA_040235565.1). GTDB lineage: Bacteria > Pseudomonadota > Gammaproteobacteria > UBA6429 > Thiohalophilaceae > JAHEIJ01. The sequence goes on from JBECLA010000051.1 coordinate 6,793, forward strand.
CTGCAGATTGCCGCCCAACACAATATCGGTACCCCGACCCGCCATGTTGGTGGCGATCGTCACCGCGCCCGGTTGGCCGGCCTGGGCCACAATCTCGGCTTCCCGAGCATGTTGTTTGGCATTCAGCACTTCATGCTGGATCTTGTCTTTGTTCAACAACCCGGACAGATATTCCGACACTTCAATGGAGGTGGTCCCCACCAGTACCGGTTGCTGGCGTGATTGGCATTCCTTGATGTCTTCCGCGATCGCCGCAAATTTTTCGCGTTGCGTGAGATACACCTGATCAACCCGATCATCGCGAATCATCGGCCGATGCGTCGGTATCACCACCACTTCCAGGCCGTAAATTTGCTGGAATTCGTAGGCCTCGGTATCCGCGGTCCCGGTCATACCCGACAACTTGTCATACAAGCGGAAATAGTTCTGGAAGGTGATGGAAGCCACGGTCTGGTTTTCCTGCTGGATAGTGACCCCTTCCTTGGCCTCCACCGCCTGATGCAACCCGTCCGACCAGCGACGCCCTGGCATGGTCCGGCCGGTGAACTCATCCACGATCACCACCTCATTGTTCTGCACAATGTAATCCACATCTTTCTGAAACAAGACGTGGGCCCGCAAACCCGCAATGACATGATGCAATAAACCGATGTTGGCAACGTCGTAGAGCGTCTGTCCGTCGCCGAGCAAGCCGGCCTTGTTTAACAATTGTTCGACATGCTCATGACCTTCCTCGGTCAGGTAGATCTGCTTGGCTTTTTCATCAACCGAATAGTCACCCGGGCCCTCTTCTTCTTCCTGCTTGGACAGGCGGGGAACCAGGCCGTTGATCTTGTAATACAGGTCGGAACTTTCTTCCGCCGGACCGGAAATAATCAAGGGGGTTCGTGCCTCATCAATCAGGATGGAGTCCACTTCATCCACAATTGCGAACGCATGGCCGCGCTGGAACTGCTCGGCCTTGCTGAAGGCCATGTTGTCACGCAGGTAATCAAAGCCAAATTCATTATTGGTGCCGTAGGTAATGTCGGCGGCATAGGCCGTTTGCTTGTCCGCAAACGGCATGTTGGAGAGAATCACCCCCACACTCAGCCCGAGGAAGCTGTACAGTTTGCCCATCCAGTCGGCGTCACGTTGTGCCAGGTAATCGTTCACTGTCACCACATGCACACCGTTGCCGGGCAACGCATTCAGGTAAGCCGCCAGGGTGGCGACCAGGGTTTTCCCTTCGCCGGTGCGCATCTCGGCGATCTTGCCCTGATGCAGTACCATGCCGCCAATGAGTTGCACATCATAGTGGCGCATGTGCAAAACCCGCTTACCCGCCTCGCGCACCGCGGCAAAGGCTTCCGGTAGCAGGTCATCAAGGCTCTCCCCGTTGTTCAGGCGTTCCCGAAATTCCGCAGTCTTGGCCTTTAGTTCCTCATCGCTCAGTGCTTCATATTCCGCCTCCAGCGCATTGATTTGAGCGACCGCTTTGCGCATCCGTTTCACCAGTCGTTCATTACGACTGCCGAAAATTTTCCTTAACAGTTTTGCTACCATATTCCAGCCTGAAATTGTTTTATGTGAAGACTCACTTACACTTCATCGACCACCAGCTAAAGCTGGCAAACCAGAAGCATAAAGGTGGGTATTTTACAGGGCGAGGGACGATTTGTCCGCTCAATCCAACATACCTGTTCGGGTTATTTCATACTTGTGGTGGTAGACGGCATCCGCTGCCGGGTGATCATCCCCTTGTCAGACACTAGCAATGGCGTTTGGGGAAAATCCATTTCTGTCAGACGCTTCATTAATCTGGCCGCCTCATGAGACGCATCCGGTTCTGGACCCAGGGGGCGTTGCTGACGGGCGGAGATGATTCGCCCGGTAACAAATTCGCCCTTGTCCGTGATGGTGATTTCCAGAACCGGCGCCAGACCTTTCAGTCCCGCCACGCTGATGCCGTAATAAGTACAGAAGTTACCCAGGCTGTAGGCGATCAAGCGCTCCTGATACAGTTCCAGCGCCCGAGGAACATGCGGTCCATGTCCAAGTACCACATCGGCCCCGGCATCAATAACGGCATGGGCAAACATCACCACATCACCCCGATCCTCGCCATAGTAAAACTCGGTGGCAAACGGAAGGTGTAAGGCCTCCAGTCCCTCGGCCCCGCCGTGGAACGACACCAGAACCAGATCATGTTCCGCCTTGAGACGGGCTACCTGATGTTGGGCCGCAGCGATAGCCAACATGTCGTGGGAATTCTTGAACGGAGCGAAGGCGATCAACGCCACCCGTAGTCCCTTCACTGTCCAGCTGGCGATGTCACCGATCCGGCCGGAATGCTGTATCCCCATCTGCTGCAGCGCGTGCATGGAAGCATTACGGCCTTCTTCACCGAAATCACGGGCATGATTGTTCGCCAGACTCATGACATCAAACCCGGCCTGCTGCAGATTCATCGCATAGCGCGCCGGAGAACGAAATAAATAACAACGCTCGGGATTCTGGCATTGTTTGACCGGTTCCCCGCCATCCAGCAGGGTCCCTTCCAGATTGCCAAAGGCAATATCCGCCTGTTGCAATACGGGTGACATGGCGGCCAGCAACTGCGCTCCGTCATTCGGCGGCAGATGATCGCGCGGATAATCGGTCCCGAGCATGATGTCACCGACCGCCGCAAGTTTTATGGAGACCGGCTCAGGCTCAGATAGTGGTTCAGGTTCAATAGCCGGGGAGGATCGCGGTGGGACGCCGCTGCAGCCACCGAGCAGGGTAATAATCAGGAGAAAGGCGCAAGTATACTTGCCGGCCATCAAGCACAGGCCTCGTGGGCGCCGCGGCACTTAGCGGGAAGCGTGGATATATTTGAGCGGATTAACGGCCCGACCGTTGTAAAGCACTTCAAAATGCACATGCGGGCCGGTGGAACGACCGGAACTACCCATATTGGCGACAATCTGGCCCTTTTTCACGGTTTGTCCGACTTTGACCTTGATTTCACTGTTATGCCCATAGCGGGTGACATAACCTTTGCCATGGTTGATCTCAACCAAATCACCGTAACCCGATCGCTTGCCGGCGTAGGTCACCACCCCGGCTGCCACAGCCACCACTTCGGACCCCAGCTTGCCCGCGAAATCTACGCCCTCATGATGGGCGGGGCGGCCGGTGAACGGATCCGTCCGCTTGCCGTAATACGAGGATAACCAGCCGCGGGTGATGGGCCGGCCCGCCGGGACAACTTCCGCCTCAAGATTGCGGTTCATCATCATGTCTTCCAGGACGCTTAATTGCTGGTCGCGATCTTTCAGTTGCATGGAGAGTTGATCCAGCGTTTTAAGAAAATCGCTAACACCCATCGTGGCGATACTATCCTTGCTGATAGTTTCCGGTCCCCCCTGGGCCGGTGGCCGGTCAAAATTAAATTCGCCATTATCCAGTTTGGCCATCGAGGTCAGACGTTGGCCAAGTGCATCCAGGCGAATGACGTGGGCCTGTAATTTCCCCAACCGCAGCGCCAGCGCATCCATATTTTCCTCCGCCGAGCGAGTCGCCGCTTCAATTCTAAGGCGTTGCGCTTCCATTTCGGACTGCATGGCAAGGGTCAGATCATCCGGGTTGGCCTGCATATGCTTCACACCCAGCTGGTATCCGGTAAACAAAAAAGTCGCGGGTAAAATAACGAACAAACCGCTAAACAGTGCGGTCAGACGTTTTTTATTAAGGGTGAGCAGCCCCGAACATCCCTTTTTTTTTCTTAGAACGACGATATTCATAAAGCAATACGACCCTTCAAGTGCGTTTTCTAGGTATTATATCGGCAAAGTGCCGCAAACCATTAATCTTAGAGTGTTTTTAGTATGAATTTTTCAGGCCCATTGTACAAGTATCTGCGAGGAAAAAAAGGCGAGGTTGCGCAATTGGTCACACAGGGCCGGGAACTGCAGCGGCTCACCCGGTTATTACAAAAAGCACTCGATCCCAGCCTGGCTCCCCATTGTCGTGTCGGCAGCTTCGCCCCGCCCCAGCTGACCATCGTGGTTGATTCTCCCGCCTGGGCCAGTCGCCTGCGGTTTCAGGGCAAAACCCTGCTTCGCCAATTAATCCAAAAATACAAGGAGTTCAACGGAATCAGCCGCATAGAAGTGAAAATTTATCCCGTCCGACTGCCACGTCGAGAATCCCTCCCGCTACGCCGCCGGATCAGCCCTGCCGCGGCAGAAGGCATCACCCAGATGGCTCACAGCATCAATGATCCCGGCCTGAAACAGGCTTTACTCCGGCTCGCCAGCCGGGCAAACAAATGACCCTTTACTAAATCTAATTGACTTTGACAGGTTGAACAAATGAAATCGGGGCGTCCTTCGGATCCTCGAATGTGACCTCTTCCCAGGCATCCTTTTGTTCCAACAGAGTACAAAGCAACGTGTTATTCAACGCATGGCCGGATTTGTGGCCACAGAAGGCGCCGATCAGGCTATGACCCAACAGGTAAAGATCACCAATCGAGTCGAGAATCTTGTGTTTGACGAATTCATCGACGTAGCGCAACCCGTCTTCGTTCAAAATACGGTAGTCGTCCACGACGACCGCATTATCAAGGCTGCCGCCCAATGCCAGATTATTTTCACGCAGGGTTTCAATCTGACTCATAAACCCGAAGGTGCGTGCCCGACTGACTTCCTTGACGAAAGACGTCGTTGAGAAATCCACTTCCGCCGCCTGGTAATCTTCCTTGAAAGCCGGATGGTTAAAATCGATGGTAAAGCTCACCTTGAAGCCGTCAAAAGGTTCAAAGCGCACCCACTTGTCTCCGTCTTCCACCGTGATATTGCGCTTGATGCGAATAAACCGCTTGGGGGCATTCTGTTCTTCGATACCGGCGGACTGAATCAAAAACACGAACGGCCCGGCACTCCCGTCCATGATGGGCACTTCTGGTGCATTCAGGTCAATGTATGCGTTATCAATGCCCATCCCGGCCAGGGCTGACAACAGATGCTCGACCGTGGAAACCCGCACATCACCATTCACCAGGGTGGTCGAAAGCGTAGTATCGCCGACGTTGGTCGCCTTGGCCTCAATCTCGACAGGTTGTTCCAGATCCACGCGACGAAACACGATGCCCGTGTCTGCGGCTGCGGGACGTAAGGTTAAATAGACTTTTTCCCCGGTGTGTAATCCGACTCCGGTCGCCCGTATGACGTTCTTCAACGTGCGTTGTTTGATCACTAGCAATGTTCCCTTGTTTGGCGATATGTCCTGGTAATGCAAATATCAGGCCGGCTTAATTCGTATTGGTTTTCGCAGCTGAAAAATAGCAAACGAGATAACCTGCAATGATAGAACAGATTCCCATTATTCAGCAACTTATAAACGTCAATATGCTTATCGTCATATGTGACGAATTCTTGATACCGAATTCAAGCCGTGGCAGTTCAAAACTGCACTATCTCCTTGTTATCAAAGTATTAATCCGCCTGACGACGCAAAAACGCCGGAATATCCAGATATTCCATGCTTGACTCGCCATTCCCGGGATATTTTTCCGTCGCGGCCTTGTTACGGATCACGGTCGGTCGATCCAGCTGGCCGTAGTCCACCTGGCCTTCCGCCGTCTTATCAACGACCAGTTTGACCGGCTTCTCACCAAAATGTTCAGCCTGACCCAGGCCGGTGGCGACAACTGTGACGCGTAACTCACCCTGCATTTCCGGATCAATCACCGTCCCCACGACCACGGTGGCATTTTCCGACGCAAAGCTTTTGACCGTATTGCCAACTTCTTCAAATTCACCGATGGACATGTCCATACCCGCCGTCACGTTCACCAGGATGCCCCGCGCGCCGGCCAGGTTGACGTCTTCCAGCAAGGGACTGGCGATGGCGGCTTCGGCCGCTTCGCGGGCGCGCTCTTCGCCGGTCGCCCGACCCGACCCCATCATCGCCATGCCCATTTCGGACATCACCGTGCGCACATCGGCAAAGTCGACGTTGATCAGTCCCGGACGGGTAATCAGCTCGGCAATGCCCTGCACCGCGCCCAGAAGCACATCATTGGCCGCCTTGAACGCATCCAGCAGGCTGATGTTTTTGCCCAGTACGGAGAGCAACTTTTCATTAGGAATCGTGATGAGGGAATCCACGAAGCCTTTCAGCTCATCAATCCCATCCCCGGCCACTTCACTGCGCTTTTTACCCTCGAACGGAAACGGGCGGGTCACCACGGCGACGGTCAGGATCCCCATTTCCTTGGCAACCTGGGCGACTACCGGCGCTCCCCCGGTCCCGGTCCCGCCCCCCATACCGGCGGTAATGAAGACCATGTCCGCCCCGTCCAGCACTTCCTGAATCCGTTCCCGATCTTCCATTGCTGCCTGGCGACCGATATCCGGATTCGCACCCGCCCCCAGGCCTTTGGTGATGTTGCCACCCAGTTGCAGCACGGTCCGGGCCGACGTGTTTTTCAATGCCTGTGAATCGGTATTGGCCACAATGAAGTCCACCCCGTCGATGTTCTGGACCACCATGTGCTCGACGGCGTTACCACCGCCACCGCCTACCCCGATCACCTTGATTACAGCACTCTGACTGTAGGTATCCATTAACTCAAACATATTTCACCCCTCCTCGTTGACACACAAACGGTTGTTAAAAATTACCCTGAAACCAGCTTTTCATCTTGCGCCACACACCATTGAAACCTGTGCCCATCCGGGTCTCGGCTTCTCGCATGGTGCGGTTCTGATAACCAAACAGCAGCAACCCGACACCGGTGGAATAAATCGGGTTGCGCACGACATCCACCAGGCCGGCGACGTACTGGGGGGTCCCCAAACGCACCGGCATGTGAAAAATTTCCTCGGCCAATTCCACCGCGCCTTCCATCTTGGAACTGCCCCCGGTGAGCACCACGCCCGCGGCGCACAGATCCTCGAAGCCACTGCGCCGCAACTCGGCCTGGATCAGGGTGAAGAGCTCCTCGTAGCGAGGCTCAACCACTTCGGCCAGGGTCTGGCGCGCCAACCGACGATCCGGACGTTCACCCACGCTCGGTACCTCGATGGTTTCTTCCACCGAGGCCAGTTGGGTCAGGGCACAGGCGTATTTAATTTTGATTTCTTCGGCATGCTGGGTCGGCGTACGTAATGCCACGGCGATGTCATTGGTCACCTGATCCCCGGCGATGGGAATCACCGCGGTGTGCCGAATCGCGCCTTCGGTAAAGACCGCGATGTCGGTGGTGCCGCCGCCAATGTCCACCAGGCAGACCCCCAGTTCCTTTTCATCGTCCGTCAGCACGGAGTGACTGGAGGCCAGTTGTTCCAGGATGATGTCATCCACTTCCAGACCGCAGCGACGCACACACTTGATGATGTTCTGTGCCGCACTCACTGCCCCGGTCACCATGTGCACCTTGGCTTCCAGCCGCACACCGGACATTCCCACCGGTTCACGAATGCTTTCCTGCGTGTCGATGATGAATTCCTGTGGCAGGATATGCAGAATTTTCTGATCGGCCGGGATCGCTACCGCGCGTGCCGCATCGATCACCCGTTCCACGTCATAGGGCGTGACTTCCTTATCCCGGATCGCCACGATGCCGTGGGAGTTCAGGCTGCGCACGTGGCTGCCTGCAATCCCGGCATAGACCGAGTGGATCTGGCAGCCGGCCATCAGTTCGGCTTCCTCCACGGCCCGCTGAATCGATTGCACGGTCGATTCGATATTCACCACCACACCCTTTTTTAACCCGCGTGACGGATGGGAACCGAGCCCAATGATTTCAATTTCATTATCCGGCGTGACCTCACCGACAATTGCCACCACTTTCGATGTGCCGATATCCAGGCCGACGATCAGGTTCTTTTCCATTTTCTTTGACATTACGCCGTCACCCCCGCGACTCGCTCTTGACCCGTGTCGTTGTGTTATTCCACTGCACTGCCATACCGTTGCTGTAACGCAAATCCACCCGGTGTATTTGCGCGGCATGCTGTGCCAGCGTTTTCTGATAAACCTTCACAAACCGCTGTAACCGGGCAAACCGTTCTTCCCGGCCCAGTACCAGTTCAATATCGTTATGCAGTCGCAGTTGCACCGCACGGCGTTCATCCAGGCGCAAACCGACGATATGCAAATCCAGTGGCGCCAACTGGCCTGACAAATCCCGGTACAGCTCCGTGATGGTTTGCTGCATGCCCGCTGGCGCGGAAAAGCGCGGTAACTGCTGGAACTGGCCATCCTCTGCCGGAGTGAATAATTCGCCATGTGTATTCACCAGGCCGCCTTCGGCCCAGCTCGCCAACGGCTGTTGCTCCACCACATGGATGACCACCGTATCCGGCCAGACACGCCGCACACTGGCGGTTTTCACCCACGCCAGTTGCTCCACCGTTTTTCGCAGCGATGCCACCTCGATGTTGAAGTACCCACCCTGCACATTCTGCAGAACCGAATCGCGTAACATGGCTTCATTCACATGCACCAATGCACCCTGAACACGGATCTTGCGAATCGGTAACGTCAGGGGATCCGCCAGATGCTGTAGCAGCAAGCCGAGCAACAGACCCGCCAGCAGCACCACTCCACCCCGCCCCAGCCAGGCAGTTTTGAACTGCGGCCATTTGTGTTCAGTCCGGAGGATGGCCTGACCCTGACTAACCCGTGCGAACATGCGCTGCCTCCTCATCGGTGTTAAGAGTCTGGGCGAGGATCCGTAGCACCAGTTGATCGAAATCGATGTCCGCCGCCCTGGCCGCCATCGGCACCAGACTGTGATCAGTCATCCCCGGAACCGTATTCAACTCGATCACAAATGGCGTGCCGTCCTGGGTACACATGATGTCAACCCGGCCCCAGCCCTCCGCGCCAAGCGCCTGAAAAGCCGCCAGTGCCAGACGTTGCAGGCGTTGCTCTTCTTCGGGTATCAGCCCACAAGGACATAAATAACGGGTATCGTTGGCCTGGTACTTGGCCTCGTAATCGTAAAAGTCTCGCGGCGTTTCCAGACAAATCGCCGGCAGGGGGGTGTCCCCCAGAATGGCAACGGTGTATTCCT
>JBECLA010000108.1:0-16855 GCA_040235565.1 Thiohalomonadales bacterium
GCGACTCCAACTGGGCGACCTGGTGGATTACGTGCTTGAGGGAGCAGTTGGCGGACTCGATAAGCCAAGCGAGATTCGGGATGCATTAACTGGCAAAATCATTCGTGAAGCCTGAAGTCGTCAGCTCCTTAATTGAACAGATTCCTTTAATCCTCGATTTTTGTAAATATAAAAAAATCTAACCACTTTACATGTGTAAGTGGCAAGTTTTATTGCTGTTGTTATTTGTTACTCCCCTGGCCGCCACCGCCGCTGAACCAAGGTTCTACTGGGGATAATGGCGAGCGTATCAGAGTTTGCCATTGTTGGTGAAGACATCAAACCGACAGGTTTAACTGGCCGGCTAGGATTTGATTTTAGTAAGTATTTCTCTGTTGAGGGGCGACTGGTTCCGACAACTTTCCCGATGGCACCAGTCTCGAAGTGAAGTATCTGCGAAATCTGAGTGCAAAACTGAATCTGCCATTTGGTGATGTAAAACGTGTCAATGTGTATGGTTTGCTAGGATACTCAAGCTGGAAATGGACTGCCTATTTGGGAAATTTAACTGCCCATGACACGGATAATGGTGTTTCCTATGGTATGGGAGCCGACCTGTTTTCCGATCGTGTAAATGGCGTTAATATTGAAGTGGTTCGTTATCTCGATTCCTCAATTGGTGGTGAAAGTTACACTTTGGATACCGCGAGCACAGGATATATCCAGCGTTTCTAGAAAATCGTTTCAAATCTGTTATGAACCCGAAGCAGGATTACTGGGGGAATTAGCGCGATTTAGACCCTGCAAGGTGATTCCGCGCTAAATAATTGCATATGACAAAGGCCGTCGCAGGTGGAGACTTGAGGCGGCTTTTTAATAACCTGAATAATCAGGTATATGCGGTAAACTGGTACACGATAATCTGATAGGCTCAGAATCAGGGAGCTTTCACTACCCGGTCAGTCGTGGAATTAAACAGGTTTTGTTGAGAAAAGGTTTGCTTCTATGTCAGATGTGAACATTGATAATGTAAAGCAGTATTTAATCGATCTGCAGGATGCAATTTGTGAGGCGCTAACGCAGGAAGATGGCGGCAAGGCCTTCATGGAAGACAGCTGGCAACGGCCGGAGGGAGGCGGTGGGCGGAGTCGGGTATTGGCCGATGGGACGGTCTTTGAAAGTGCCGGCATTAATTTTTCCCATGTTCACGGCGCCGGCTTGCCGGCATCCGCTACGGCGCACCGGCCTGAACTGGCCGGGCGAAGTTTTGAGGCGATGGGTGTATCACTGGTGATCCATCCGAAAAATCCCTATGTGCCCACCTCGCACGCCAATGTGCGGTTTTTCCTGGCCGAGAAGGAAGGTGCCGAGCCGGTATGGTGGTTTGGCGGAGGTTTTGACCTGACGCCCTACTATCCTTTTGAGCAGGACGTAGTGCACTGGCATGCCACCGCACAAAAAGCCTGCGATGCTTTCGGATCCGGGGTTTATCCGCGCTTTAAAAAATGGTGTGACGAGTATTTCTATCTAAAACATCGCGGCGAACCGCGGGGTGTGGGGGGCTTGTTTTTTGATGATTTGAATGAATGGGATTTTGGAAAAAGTTTTGCGTTCATGCAAAGTGTGGGCGATCACTATCTTGAGGCTTATCTGCCGATAGTCAGTCGACGGAAAGCGATTGACTATGGTGAGCGCGAAAGGGACTTTCAACTTTATCGGCGTGGCCGTTATGTGGAATTCAATCTGGTCTATGATCGGGGCACCTTGTTTGGCTTGCAGACTGGAGGGCGAACCGAATCTATCCTGATGTCGATGCCGCCGCTGGTGAAATGGCGCTATAACTGGCAGCCGGAGCCGGGCTCACCCGAAGCCGAGCTATATGAAAAATATCTGGTCCCCAGAGACTGGATTTGAATGCCTGTCGACTGCGAGTCAGCAACCCTGACGTTATTATTCGCGCAATAACGTTGTAAACGTACTCAGCATTGCGTCACTATCCCATTCCACGCTGCCAAACAGGGCGTAACGGATCTTGCCCTGCTTATCAATGACGTAGCTGGTAGGAAAGGCAAATACGCCCCAGCGCTTCAGGGCGGCGCCGTCCCGATCCAGCAAGACGGGAAATTCGATCTGCACTTTGGTTTGCAGAAATTGTTGAATGGTGGCTTCAGATTCCGCCATGTTGACTGCCAGAATGGTAAATCCGTCTGGGTCGAGTTTGTCGGCAAGACGTTGCATGGAAGGCATTTCATGCACACAGGGCGGACACCAGCTGGCCCAGAAGTTCACCAGTACCACTTTGCCTTGATATTCCTGCAGGGAATGCCGCTTACCCTGCATGTCAGGTAAGGCCAATGCAGGTGGCTGCGGATCACCGTGATAAGCATTGAGGCGGCGCTCCTGTTTGCCTTCTTTGGTAGCCAGAGTTGGTTCATTCAATGGAATAACCCTGCGGGGTTTGGCTGGCAATCGGTTCAGCAACGTACCGGCCTGGATTAACAGGGATGCCAGGTCTTCAGCCAGTGCCTGCTCCTCGGGGGTGGCATCAGGTCGATAGTGGAATCGATCCCGCACCTCAGGCAAAATTTGGACAAAGACATCGCTGCCGCCGTGCTGCAAGGCAGGCACCGTTTGCTCCAGCTTCCAGAGCCAGGGGGAAAGATGCGGTTGGAGAATAAACAGGGGTAGATTGGTAGAACGCACAACGGGCAGGAGTTGCGCCGCTTGTCCCGGTTCCGGCGTTTCGATATAGAACTGGGGACTGATTAAAACTGTTCCCTTGAAAGTGGTGTCAGCAGGCTGCAATCGTTGCCATAAATGGGCACCGCGCAGGAGTGGCAAAATACCACGGCCCGAACTGACAAGCAGGACGTTTTTACCGGACTGGCTGGCGGCGTTGAGTAAACTATGAACATCGGTTGCGGGAATTTGCGCCAGGCTACTCGCGACCGGCGGGAGGAAGCGGGCCTCAAACAAGTCTACCAGCCAGACTTCGATATCCTGGTCAGCAAGGCGTTGCGCTGTCTTGGTATGAATAGAATGAAAGCCGCCTTCGGGGGGTAACCAGATAAACAATAAATTACCCCTGGCCGGATAGACATCAATGCCAATGGCCGTTTCAGCATTATCGATACTGATGGTTTGCTGGGCCCGGGATGATAAAGGTACCCCCGGTATGAGACACACAAGGCCAATCGTCACAATTAAAAAACGCAGAGACTTCATTGAGACTATTGTGTGCTAGAACATGCGTACATTGAATAGTCCACAGGTGTGAATTGCGGCCATGGGGTGTGGTTATTTCTTACGACTTTTACCCGGTGGTTAATAGTATAACTTATGGTGTTCTCCAGCCTCGTTGTATTGTGGCAAGATGATATCTGTTGGTGAATTCGATTACTCCGCCAGCATGATCCGATTTCGGTCCTGTTGTTTAGCCAGTTATGTTCCGTTTGCCGCCGTTTTTTTGTTGTCGGGAGGGATGGTTATCCGGCTTGGATGGTTTAGTCATTGCCGACTGCTTCATGGCGGCCAGCCTGTGTTGGATCTCCCGTGTCAGCTCGGCGGTGAAGGGTGGCTGGTTTGACTTTAGAATATTTTCTGATTCCCGGCACAGGGCGGTGACAGTGTCAAAACCGTAACTGCCAGCGGAGCCAGCCAGGGTATGAAAGTCACGGATCAGGTTTTGATACAGGCCAGTATCCGAGGGGTGCTGGTTAATCTTCTGCCAGCCCTGTTCAAGCGCAGCAATTTTTTGCGGTAATTTGGCCCTGTATTGCTGTTGCAACTGGCACAATTTTTCCTGTAAATCCGGGCTATTGTTGGGCATAAATCATATGTGTCTGTTTCAGCCTGCAAGGCCTGTTTGATAAACATAGCTTATCTTTATAAGGGCCGGTGGGCATTATGCCGCAGATTTAACACCGGTGAACCAGCCAGAGATTAATTGCTTGATATTTATAGAGCAAGGAATTCTTCAGGCCCGCTCTGCGCATCTGGTAGAATAAGCCGATGGATGTCTCCCGAATTCTTGATCCCCTGAACGATGCCCAGCGCCAGGCGGTGTGTGCCCCGTCCGGTAACGTGCTGGTGCTGGCCGGTGCCGGTAGCGGCAAGACCCGGGTGCTGGTACACCGGATAGCCTGGCTGCTGGCCGCCGAAGGTGTTTCGCCCTATGGGATTCTGGCGGTGACCTTTACCAATAAGGCGGCCGGTGAAATGCGTAGCCGTATCGAACAATTACTGGGGATCCCGGCAAGTGGGCTGTGGGTCGGGACCTTTCATGGGATTGCCCATCGATTATTGCGCGCGCACTGGAATGAGGCCGGGTTGCCACAGGGGTTTCAGATCATGGACAGCGAGGATCAGCAGCGGGCAATACGCCGCCTGATTCGTGAAATGGGACTGGATGAAAGTCAGTGGTCACCGCGCGAGGTACAGTGGTACATCAATGCCCGCAAGGATGAAGGCCTGCGACCGCAGCATCTGCAGCACCATAATGATCCCTATCTACGCCATATGATCGAGATCTATCAGGCGTATGAAACCATGTGTCAGCGTAACGGGGTGGTGGATTTTGCCGAATTGTTACTGCGGGCGCATGAGCTGTGGCTCAAGCAGCCGGAAATATTACGCCATTATCAACAGCGTTTTCGGCACATTCTGGTCGATGAGTTTCAGGACACCAATACCATTCAATATGCCTGGATCCGCATGCTGGCCGGCCAAAGTGGCCATGTGTTTGCGGTGGGTGATGATGATCAGTCGATTTATGGCTGGCGCGGTGCCCGGGTTGAAAACATTCATCAGTTTGCCAGAGACTTTGCTAATACCCAGGTGTTCCGGCTTGAGCAGAATTATCGCTCCACCGGCAATATCCTTGCGGCGGCCAACGCCCTGATCGCCAATAACAGCGAGCGCCTGGGGAAAAACCTCTGGACGGCTGATCGGGAAGGGGCATTGATACGTCTGTACAGCGCGCTGAATGAGCTGGATGAGGCGGATTATGTCGTAGAACATATTCAGCACTGGCTGGAACAGGGCGGCAGCCGGAGTGAATGTGCCTTGCTGTATCGATCCAATGCCCAGTCGCGGGTACTGGAAGAAGCGTTGTTACGCCATGGGATTCCTTACCGGGTCTACGGTGGTCTGCGGTTCTTCGAGCGACAGGAAATCAAGGACGCCTTGGCATACCTGCGGCTGGTTGCCAATCGTCATGATGACGCCTCCATGGAGCGGGTCTTTAATGTGCCGACTCGCGGTATCGGAGGTCGTACCATGGACATGGTGCGGGAAGAAGCCCGCGCCACGGATGTTTCACTGTGGACCGCAATGCAACGTATCGTTGAGGAAAAAAGCCTGCCGTCCCGTGCTATTACGGCGTTGAGTAATTTTACCAGCCTGATCGACGAGTTGGCTGTGGCAACCGCCGAGCTGCCGTTACAGGAACAGATCGAACATACCATTCACAATAGCGGTCTGCTGGCACACTATGAAAAAGAAAAAGGGGAAAAAGGCCGGGCCCGGATTGAAAACCTTGAGGAACTGGTCAGTGCCGGGCGTTCATTCATCAATGACGATGATGAAGCCACCGAAGGTATGGACGAGTTATCGGCTTTTCTCGCGCATGCGGCACTGGAAGCCGGTGAACAGCAGGCGAATGAGTGGGATGACTGCGTTCAATTGATGACGTTGCATTCAGCCAAGGGTCTGGAATTCAAGCAGGTGTTTTTATGCGGCATGGAGGAAGGGTTGTTCCCACACCGCCTGTCAAGCGAGGACCCGGGCCGTCTGGAAGAAGAGCGACGCCTGTGTTATGTCGGTATGACACGCGCCATGGAGCAATTAACCTTCTGCTACGCCGAAAAGCGTCGTCTCTACGGGGAGGAAACCTATTCTCGTCCCTCGCGCTTTATCCGCGAGATTCCCGCCGAGCTACTGGAGGAAGTGCGTATGCAGGGTGTGGTGCAATCGGCGACTACGCTGTTTGATGATGTCAACGAAGATAGCATGGCAGGGAATGACGCCTTGAAACTGGGGCAGCGGGTGTTCCATCAGAAATTCGGGGAGGGGGTCGTGTTGAATTATGAAGGCCAGGGACGTCACGCACGGGTACAGGTAAACTTTGAAAATGCCGGCAGTAAATGGCTGGTCATGGAATACGCCAACCTGGTGATTACCGCCTAGTGCGGTTTTTGCTGTTCAGCGATTACTTGTTAATGGTGATTTCCTGTGCGGCATCACCGGCAGTGATCGTGATGGAAGCTTTCGGCTTGCTCAAATAATAACCCTGCGCATAATCCACTCCATAGGCCCGCAACATGTTCAGGGTGGTTTCATTCTCCACAAATTCGGCAATGGTCTTTTTGCCCAGCGCATGGGCAATCTGGTTCATGGACTGGACCATGGCCTGATCCATGCGCGTCTCGGCCAGGCCTTTGACGAAGGAGCCGTCGATCTTGAGCTTGTCGACCGGCAGATTCTTGAGATAGGCGAAGGAGCTGAACCCCGTGCCAAAATCATCCAGCGCAAATTCACACCCCATATCCTTCAACTGGTAAATGAACTTGGTGGCTGCCGCGAGGTTGGAAATCGCCGCCGATTCAGTGATCTCGAAGGTCAGGCAGGAAGGTTCGAGACCGGTTTCCTGCAATATGCTATTGATCATCGGCAGCAGTTCCCTGTCTTCAAAGGCACGGCCGGAGAGATTGATGGCAAAGCGGATGGATGAATCTGTCTGGTGTAATTCAGCCAGTTTGTGCATGGCGGTGTTGACCGTCCAGCGATCCACCTGGTTGATAAGACCAAAACGCTCCGCCGCGGGCATGAACCCCCCCGGCAGGATCGCATCACCATCATCCAGCTTCATTCGTAGCAGGACTTCATAGTCATGGATACGGCCATCGGGGATCGAGACGATCGGCTGGAAGGCCAGCTTGAACTTGTCATTCTCAAAGGCGTCCCGTACCCGTGAGGCCCAGCCCATATCCTCGGCCATGCCGTCCTTCTGTTTGTCCGCCGGGTTAAACAGGTGTAAACAATTGCGTCCCTGGGATTTGGCTATATTGCAGGCGAGGTCGGCATGCGAGAGGATTTCGTCAGCGCTGCCACTTTCTGCAGTGATGGTACTGATGCCGATACTGACGGTCATATTAAAGGTATTGCCACTTTCAAAAAACCGATAGTTTTCAAACAGTGTACGAATGTGATCAGCAACATGGCGTGCAGCGATAATATCGACGTTGTATAACAGCACGGTGAATTCATCACCGCCGAAACGTGCCAGCAGATCGCCTTCACGCAGGTGACTGCGCAGCATCTGGGCGCATTCCACCAGTAAGCGATCCCCGGCCGCATGGCCCAGGGTATCGTTGATATATTTGAATTGATCCAGGTCGAGATACAGCAGGGCGCAATCTGCACCGCTGCGTGCCACGCGTGAAATCTGGCGCTCCAGTTCCTGCTGGAAGTAATTACGATTGGACAGACCGGTCAGGCTGTCATGCTGGGCCTGGTAGGCCAGCTCTTCTTCGTATGCTTTCTGCTCGGTAATGTCGCGCGCCGTGCCGGTAATGTAGATCACATGCCGGTCGCTGTTCAGCTGGGGGCGCGCGTTGAAGCTCAGATAGCGACGATTGCCGTTCTTGTCGAGATGCACGGTTTCGTAGTGCAGGACTTCCTCGCCACGCATCAGTGCAACATGCACGGCGTTGTCACGTTCCGCGGATTCCGGCGCCTGAAACTCCGAGAAATGACGATGCAGCATTTCATGTGCGCTATAGCCATAAATGCGAGTCACCGCATCGTTGAGATAGGTCCAATGTCCCTCGGCGTCCATACTCCAGACGAGATCGTGGGCGGTTTCCACCAGATCGCGGTAACGTGCTTCGGCTTCCAGTAACATCTTTTCGGTTGCCTTACGTTCGGATATGTCGGCGACCATCAGGGTGAAATAGGTTTGACCATCCATTTGCATTTTACTGGCGCGCAGGGAGAGAGGTATCAGGGCGCTGGAACTGTGCAAGCCCTGTAATTCCATTTCTTCGGCGTAGGATGGCAGTGTCAATTTGTCCAGGGCGAGACTCGGTAACAACCAGGAAAGCGAGCGACCCCGAATATCGTGACAACTATAACCAAACAGGCGCTCAGCGGCGGGATTGAAAGTCTCGATTTCACCGTCATGATTCACCACGATGATGCCTTCCGCCGCATTGTCGACGATAGCATGCATATGCGATTCCTGTTCGCCGAGGCGATGAAACACCCTGCCCAGGGTTTGTATCAGATAACCGATTTCGTCAATCGAGCGGGGGCGCATGCGACGCGACAGGTCAAGATAATTGGAAGCGCCGCTACTGCTGATGACTTCCTGTACCGGTTCCAGCGACTGCCCCAGGCTACGGATGGCGAGGAAAGTAACGGTAAAGGCAATCAAACCCATCAGTCCCCAGGCGACAAGCAGATCCATGGACAGGAAGCCGGTTTGCCACCAGTAGTATTTCAACAAAATGGTGGTAGCCAGGAGAGGAATATAGCCACCAATCAACAGCATTTTGGACTTCATGCTGATGTGGATCTGATTGAGCCCGGCATATTGCGTGGTGCGACCCAGCAGGGAAAGTGAGTACAAATAACCCGGCATGCCAAACAAAATGGCGATCACAAGTTGCAGCAGGATAAATTGCAGCAGACTGACATAGGCGGAACTGTCACTGCTATAGACACCGTACCAGTGTTGTACCGTTGGAATGATCAGGACATACAACAGAAAAAACGACCAGTAACTGTCTGCATAGCCTTGCAGATTTTGTCCCAGCAGTTGTGGCAGGTCCTTCGAGCTGGATTCGTTTTGTTCGCGGATGATCAGCGGTAGCAACAGGTTGCGAAAATGACGCGTCATCAAGACCAGCAATCCAAAATAGATGACGAGGAGTGTGGGTCCGACTGGCCAGGCAATGAGCGGCGACAGGGATACCATACCGAAGTAGCTAGCAATGCCGTAACCGAAGACCGGTGCCAGGGCAAAGCTACCGACTACAATCAGTAACAGTTGTTGATGGATCTTGCGTAGTTCTTGATCCATACAGCCCTTTGAGTTGTTATTGTTAGATAATTGAGGGTAATCATATACGAATCCCCTGCGTGAATACTATCACACATATTAATGGCAAAAAGCGTCTTCCTGAATCATACAAAACAACAATCATGACAGGCCCCCGATAGCGTGAGTGCAGATAACCTGTTGAATTAATTATATATTTATCAAGTTCTCAACTGAATGAGCAGAAGCAGAAAAAAATGAAAAGACGTGAATTTATCAAGACAGCAGGTGCCGGCTCGCTCGTGGCCGGCAGTATGGTGGCTGCCCCTGCGATTGCCACCGGAACGGAAAAGTTCAAATGGAAAATGGTCACCACCTGGCCCAAGAACTTCCCTGGCCTCGGCACCGGTGCCAATCATCTGGCGAAACTTATCAGCCAGATGAGCGGTGGCCGCATGCAGGTAAAGGTTTATGGGGCGAAGGAACTGGTGCCTGCATTTGAGGTCTTCGACGCCGTTTCCAGTGGTACCGCCGAAATGGGACACGGCGCGGCCTATTACTGGAAGGGCAAAACGGAAGCGGCACAATTCTTCTCGTCAGTACCTTTTGGTCTGACGGCACAGGAAATGAATGGCTGGTTGTACCATGGTGGTGGCATGGAATTATGGGAACTGCTCTATGATCGCTTTAATCTTGTTCCGGCTGCTGCCGGAAATACCGGTGTGCAGATGGGCGGTTGGTTCAATAAGGAAATCAATTCCCTTCAAGATATGCAGGGGCTCAAAATGCGCATCCCGGGTCTGGGCGGGGAAGTCCTCAAACGGCTTGGCGGCACCCCGGTAAACTTGCCTGGAGGTGAACTCTATACCGCACTCCAGTCCGGCGCGATTGACGCCACCGAATGGGTGGGGCCGTACAATGATCTCGCGTTTGGACTCTACAAGGCTGCCAGGTATTACTATTATCCCGGCTGGCATGAACCCGGACCCACGCTGGAAGCCATCATCAACAAGACTGCGTTCAGTAAATTACCAAAAGATCTCAAGAGTATTGTTCTGAACGCATGCAAGGTAGCGAATCAGGACATGCTGGCGGAATACACGGCCCGTAACAATGCGGCATTACATACCCTGATCACCAGGCACAAAGTCAAGTTGCGCCAATATCCGGATGATGTGCTGGCCAAATTGCGGCAGTTGTCCGATGAGGTTGTTGCGGAAGTGGCGGCCAAAGACAAGTTGTCGAAGCAAGTGTACGCGTCTTTTCGCCAATTCCGGGATCAGGTCATGGAGTGGCACAAGGTTTCGGAACAGTCATATTTACGTGCCAGGGAACTGTAAGCGTCGATATGTCTGGCACGGTTTGCTCAAGATAATTTTGTCGTGACGCGACGATTCGGGCCGGGATTATCCCGGCCGCTGAGAGCGCAGCCAGGTACCCATCAGCAGGGATTCAAACGGTCTTGCGGTGACCGAAAGGTTTCCAGGCGGGGGCAATGACGTTGGGCATGCTGGAACGGTTCAACAGGCGGGCCGGTGTGAGGGCGAACTCGCCATAACGCTGATTGATGCTATCCATCACCCGATTGCTGTCGCTGTGATCCGGCAAGGGTTCGGCGAACAGTTCGAGCTGGAGGGCGGCCGGATGCGGGTCCAGTGCCGTTACCTGGACCTGATGCACGCCCTCACCCTGCCAGTGACAACGTAATACCTGTTTTCCCAGTTTGAAGATCAGCAGGCCGTCGTTGGTCGGCATGACACTTTGCGACTTGTCGCCCACCCAGCCGTCCCGCGTCAGCAGGCCGATGAAAAAGGTCTGGGCCTGCATTTCATGACGCCGCAGGCGGGCGGCCACCTTTTCACTCATGTGTTGCAGGTAGATCAGCAGCACGGGGCGGGAGCGGGTATCAGGCGGAACCACCTTGCCGTGGCCGATGGATTTGGGCGCGGGAACATGGGTTTCCACCTTGGCCGGGTCCTCGCCCTGGCACATGTACCAGATGCGCCGGCCGGGATTACCAAAGCGGCGGGCCAGTTCGCCGATGGGCAGACGGGCCATGTCGCCGCAGGTCCAGACACCCCGTTCCGCCAGAAAGCGGCCGATACCGTCGGCGATACCGCAGAGTTCGGTAACCGGCACTTCGGCCAGCCGTTGTCGCGCTTCCCAGGGCGGGATACAACCCAGGCCGTTGGGCTTGTTTTGTTTGGCGGCAAACTTGGCGGTGGTCTTGTCGCCACTGACCCCGACCGAGCAGGACAGGCCGGAAACCTCGAATACTTTTTGCTTCACCAGGCGCGCAATGCGCGGTGGTGGGCCATGCAGTTTCTGGCAACGGCTGACATCCAGGAAGGCCTCATCCACCGAAAAGACTTCCACATCCGGGCTAATCTCCTGCAGCGCACTCATGATGTTGGAGGACACGGCCGCGTAACGTTCCGGATTGGCCGGGCGCTGGATCAGATCCGGATAGCGTTGGCGTGCCTCCTTGAGACGCATGCCGGTCTTGATGCCATAAGCGCGTGCTTCATAGGAACAGGTAATGATGCAGGTGCCCTGCATGCCGTTGGTGACAGCGATCGGTCGACCACGCAGCTCCGGGTGATCGTATTGTTCGACTGAGGCAAAGAAGGCGTCCATGTCCATCAGAATGATGGCGCGAGGCCAGAACGGCGCGGATGAGTCCGGCATGACCGCCGCGGCCGTCAGGGGTAATGACGGAGCTGACCCACCAGGACTCCCTGAATGCGTACCCGTTCGGGGGCGTACTGCATGGGTGACAGGGTGGTGTTTTCCGGGATCAGCAGCACCTGGCCGTTGGCCAGGCGTTTGAAACGTTTCAGGGTGGCATCCTGCTCGTCAATCAGGGCGACCACGATCTCGCCATCGCGGGCGGTTTGGCGCTGTTCGATAATGACCCAGTCACCGTCCAGGATGCCGATGTCGATCATCGAGTCGCCTTTGACCTGCAGGGCAAACCGGTTGTCGTTGACAAACATTGCGCCAAGGTCGAGTTCATCCTGGCCGGGAATGGCCTCAATAGGGTGGCCGGCGGCAATCCGACCTGCCAATGGGAGGGTCGTGGAGTGGAGTTGGGATTCATTGGCAAGCCGGATACCGCGCCAACCGCGCTCGACATGCTCCAGGGCGCCCTTGTTAGTGAGCGCCTGCACATACCGGTGCACCGTGCCTTTCGACCTGATGTTCATGGCCGTGCCGATTTCCGTCAGCGTGGGCCCGTGCCCGTGCTGGCGAATATAGTCGCGGATAAACTCGAGAATGCGGTGTTCCAGTTGTGTGAGCATAATTAAAATGTTCTCCAGACGTTCTCTAGAATAGAGAACTTTTGGAGAACGATCAAGGGCCGCCGGCAAAAAATTTACTGCGGGCCTGAGAGGCGGAAGAGACAGGGGGCTAATCAGGATCGCCGGGCCAGGCGGCCAGCAGGATGATGACGCCGAGGCCACCGAGCAGCCAGCTGCCCAGCGGCAGGTTGCCCAGCATGGTGGGGGCATAACCGTCCAGCGCGGTGAGGACGGCCGCGGACACCAGCAGGCTGCCGCCGAGGATGGCGCCGAAACTGCGGCGATTGGCGCGGCGGATTTCGCGCCGCAATTGCTGCATCTGTTCCGGTTTGAGTTCCATCTTGAGGTTACCGTCCTTGGCCTGCTCCAGCAGCTCGTAGATCTTGTTCGGCAGTTGCGGCAGGCGTTCCGCCCACAACGGGATGTTTTCTTTCAGGTGGCGATGAAAAGCCTTGGGGCCGATTTGTTCGCGCATCCATCTTTCGAGGAAGGGCTTGGCCGTGGTCCACAGATCCAGATCGGGATAGAGCTGGCGCCCCAGGCCTTCGATATTGAGCAGGGTTTTCTGTAGCAGTACCAGTTGCGGCTGGACTTCCATATTAAAGCGACGGGCGGTCTGGAACAGGCGCAGCAACACCTGGCCGAAGGAAATTTCACTCAGCGGTTTGTCGAAAATCGGTTCACAGACCGTGCGAATCGCGGCCTCAAATTCATCTACCCGGGTATCGCGTGCCACCCAGCCGGAGTCGACGTGTAGCTGGGCGACACGACGGTAATCGCGGTTAAAGAAGGCCAGGAAATTTTCCGCCAGGTAACGCTGGTCGGTAGCATTGAGACTACCCATGATGCCGAAGTCGACCGCAATGTACTGCCCGGAATCGGAGACAAAAATGTTGCCGGGGTGCATGTCGGCATGAAAGAAGCTGTCGCGAAACACCTGGGTAAAAAAGATTTCCACGCCGTGTTCGGCCAGGGTTTTCAGATCAATTCCGGCGGCACGCAAGCGGTCGATCTGGCTGATGGGAATACCGTGAATGCGTTCCATCACCATCACATCCCGGCGGGTGTATTCCCAGTAGATCTCGGGCACATATAACAGGGAAGAACCGAGAAAATTGCGCCGCAACTGATTGGCATTGGCGGCTTCGCGCATCAGATCGAGCTCATCCACCAGGGTTTTTTCAAACTCCTGCACCACTTCGCGAGGACGCAGTTGTTTACCCGCGGCCCAGTAGCGTTCAATCTTGTCGGCGATGATGTAGAGCAGGCTGATGTCACGCCGGATGACCGACAGAATCCCCGGTCGTAGCACCTTGACCACCACCTTGCGGCCGTCCTGGAGGGTGGCACCATGCACCTGGGCAATTGAGGCCGAGGCAAACGGCGTGGCCTCGAAGTCGGTGAACACATCCTCAATACGACAACCGAGACTGGCTTCAATGATCTGTCTTGCCTGCGCATCGGGAAAGGGCGGGACCTGATCCTGCAGGCGGGCCAGTTCGGCGGCAATGTCATCCGGCAGCAGGTCCCGGCGGGTGGAGAGGATTTGCCCGAACTTGACGAAAATCGGGCCCAGTTGTTCCAGCGCCCGTCGGATCCGCACGCCGCGGCTGGTGCGACGCTTGACCCAGGTCCAGGGCATGAAAACTTTCAGGAACCGCAGGGGACGAAACAGGTGGGAAGCGAGGATCAGTTCATCCAGTCCCTGGCTGGCCAGTACCCAGCTGATTTTCATGAGACGAAAAAACTGGCTGAATCGGTACATGGGGCAGCGACATCGTGTTGTTATGATGGGCAGATTGTAAGGGCTCAGCCATCAAGAAGCGAGCCGGACTCGCCACCTTGGCCGCGGTAGAAAAGGTCTTAACTGGGTGGTGTCAGCAGAGGCTGGCAGAGGACTCGGAACGATCGAGACGCTCGTTAAACAAGCTGAAGTCGATGTCGAGCTCCATGGTTTCGTCGTTCAGTTGCGCGTTGAGTTGTGTAATGGCTTTACGCAGGTCACGGATAATGCGGCTTATTTCATACGCCTCGGGAAAGTGTTCGCCTGGAATGTCGCGTTTCAGACGCTGGACGGCATCAGAAGCATCATGCAGTTGTTGTTGCAGTTCCTTGATGGCCGCCCTGGCGCGATCCTGATTGTGGTCAGTCATGTTGATTCTGCTCCCACTCGTTTAATCAAGTATAGCGGAGGTTATCATCAGAGATAAAGCCTGCATGGGAGAGCGTGATCCCCTGCGCATAAATCGATCGTCATAGCTTATCCCTGTGATACAGGGCGACGCGGGGTACTGGCAGGCGATCGGTTGGTGTAACCGAGTCGGAAAAAGTGTTGTGGCAACAAGCCGCTGTCCGGTAACAGTCCGGCCAGTTGCTGACGTTGCGCCGGGATTTCCAGAATCTGGCTCAGTGGCTGCACGCTTAATCCCAACTTGGTGCAAGTGAGCGCAATGCGTTCGTACAGTTGTCCGATCTTGATCTGCTCGATGGCGTCATCGTGATGGCTGCTGAGCACGACCAGGACCGGGGCACTGATCAGGTGTTGGGCATTCTGCTTGCCAATCCGCTTGCCAAGATTAAAGTGGCGAACCATGAATTTTGCCAGACGGGACCAGGGCCACGTATTGCCAAAGGCGCCCTCGCCCAGTGTTCTGGCCAGTTCGCTGCGATAGGCGGCATTGGCAAATAGCGTTTTGTCCGCATGCTTGACCATGCTGGCGAGTTGTCGCTTCTGATCAATATTGGCAATGAATTGCAGATGCAGATCTCTTTCCAGCCGGGCGGCCTTGATCTGCAATAATTCTTCCTTGGGGACCAGGCGTGGTAAAAACCGTTCTCGATTGGTACGCCGCTGCTGGATTGCCTGGAACAGGGCTGCATCGCGGACATTGCTAATCGGCCTGTCTTCGGCGAATGTCACGCTGGCAAAATGTTCGGTACCGTCGCGATCGGAAAAGAAACTGACCTGGTAACCCAGCTGAAAATGTTCGGCCGCAACCAGCAGGTTTTCCAGGGCACACCCCAGGCTGATATAGAGTTCGCGCCGTTCCGGATCGGCTACTTGCAACCAGCGTTTAAGATCCGGATAGAGATGGATTTCACTTCCCTGCACGGAAAAGTGCCACGGCTGGGAGTTATGGCTCGAGGGCGCGAGCTGGGCGTAGTTCAGTAAAAAGGCAAGCTTTTCATCGAGCGGTTTATCTCGTGGATAAACATCTTCATCGAGGTGCCAGAGTTCCTGGCTCATGGAATCAGTCATGAAAACTCCGCTATCCAGCAACCAGGGCTACTATTGACCCTGATTCTGCAACGCCAATTCCGCCTCGGACTTCAGGCCGAACTTTCTCATCAGCCATGCGGGGGGACAAAATCCGGTGAATGAACTTTGCAGACAGTTAAAACCGATAAACAGTGTAAACCAGGTCCAGTAGGGGCGATGAAACAATGCCAGTAATGAGGCGATCATCACCATGGTGCCACCAAAAGCAAACAGAGTACGTTCAATCGACATGCCAAATCCTCGATACACCGTGACGAAAGATAAACAATGCGCAAATTATACCCGAATGTCATCAGGTGGTCAGGCGACGATAAATATCGGATACCTTTAAGGGTAACTGACGAACTTCATCGATGACGGTATACGCCGCGGTGCCATACAAATGCGGCAAATAATCACGGGCCTCCCGATCAATGGTGATGCAATAAGGGTGGATGCCATCTCGTCGTGCTTCCAACAGGGCGCGGCGGGTATCTTCAATGCCGTAATCGCCGCGATAACTATCATAATCATCGGGTTTGCCATCAGACAGGGTGATCAAAATGCGCGTACGCGCTTCCACTTCACTTAAAATATGTGACAGATGGCGGATGGCAAAACCCATGCGGGTGTAGTCTTTCGGCTCGATCCCGCTGATGCGGGCCTTGATTACATCATTATAGGCTTCATCAAATTCCTTGATACGATAGATTTCACAGCGTTTACGCGCCATGCCGGAAAAGCCATAAATCGCATAACGATCGCCGAGGGTCTCCAGGGTCTCGGCCAACAGGATCAGCGACTCCCGTTCTGCCTCATTGATCCAGCCTTTGGTGGAACCACTCATGTCCACCATAAACACCACCGCGATATTCCGTTCCACCCGGTGCATGCGGGTAAACAGTCGATCCGACATCTCTCTGCCGTCATGGGCATCCGCCAATGCTTCCACCAGTGCATCGATATCTACCCCGTCACCATAGACCTGACGTTTTAGCAACCGATCTTCATCACGCATCGCCTCAAAGGTTTTGCGCAGGTGCTTAATCAGGCCGCTGTATTTATGCAGCGTGGTTTGAACGAAGTCATCGTAAACAGGCTTGATATTGACCTCGCGCACCGCGCACCAGTTTTTGCGGTAATGCTGACGACGAAAATCCCATTCGTTGTAAAGGAAGGCGCCTTCTTCATGGTAGGTCCCGCTCCACACATCATCCGGATCCAGTCTGTTGTCTTCGAACAGACCGGGATCGTATTCCCCCTCCCCGGCCGGAA
>JBECLA010000037.1:0-4397 GCA_040235565.1 Thiohalomonadales bacterium
GCCGCAAAATGGACAATGCATATATCAGTTACAAGGGACGAGGAACGAGGGACGAGGAAAAGCAGTAATGAACACTCTAGGTGTTTCTTCTGGCTCGTTATCCCGTCGATGTTCAATCAACACTGAATCCATTAACCTGGTCCACGAAACCATTCTTTTACTCGTCACTCGTCCCTAGTTCCTCGTCCCTTGTCTTATTGATATACCGGCAAACGTTTGCAGATTTCCAGCACCTGTGTCTTGATCGTGTCAATCACTGCCGCTTCGCCCCGGGCATCGATAACGTCGCACATCCAGCCCGCCAGTTCGCGACAATCTTCCTCTTTAAAACCGCGGGTGGTGATCGCAGGCGTGCCGATACGAATCCCACTGGTCACAAACGGTGACTGGGGATCATTGGGAACGGCGTTCTTGTTCACCGTGATGTTGGCCGCACCGAGCCAGGCATCGACGTCCTTGCCGGTGAGTCCCTGTTCGATGAAGCTCACCAGAAACAGGTGATCATCGGTGCCCCCGGAGACCACATCGAACCCGCGTTGTTTGAACACTTCGGCCATGACTCGGGCATTATCCAGGACCTGTTGTTGATAGGCCTTGAACTCCGGTTGCAGCGCCTCCTTGAATGCCACCGCCTTGGCAGCAATCACATGCATTAACGGACCTCCCTGGGTACCGGGGAACACCAGTGAGTTGAGTTTTTTCTCAACTTCGGGATTCGCTTTCGCCAGGATGATACCACCCCGCGGTCCACGCAATGTCTTATGAGTCGTCGAGGTGGTGACATCGGCGATCTGCACCGGACTGGGATAGATGCCGGCCGCAACCAGTCCGGCGATATGCGCCATATCGACAAACAGGTAAGCACCCACCTTGTCGGCGATATCACGGAAACGCTGCCAGTCGGCAACGCGCGAATAAGCGCTGAAACCGGCAACAATCATCTTCGGCTTGTGTTCCAGCGCCAGGGCTTCGACCTGGTCATAATCAATTTCGCCCGTGGCTTCGTTCAGGCCGTATTGCACTGCATTGAAAAGCTTGCCTGAAAAGTTGACCTTGGCACCATGGGTCAAATGACCGCCATGGGCCAGGCTCATCCCCAGAATCGTATCGCCCGGTTGCAACAGGGCCAGGTAGACGGCCGCATTGGCCTGCGAACCGGAATGGGGCTGAACATTGGCATAATCCGCGCCGAACAGCTCCTTGACGCGATCAATCGCCAGTTGCTCGGCGACATCAACGTATTCGCACCCGCCGTAATAGCGTTTCCCCGGATAGCCTTCCGCGTACTTGTTGGTCAATACCGATCCCTGCGCTTCCATCACCCGCGGGCTGGCGTAATTTTCTGACGCAATCAGTTCAATGTGCTCTTCTTGCCGACGCACTTCATTTTGCATGGCATTCCAGAGTTCCTCGTCAAAGTCGGAAATTTTCATATCTTTACTGAACATGGCTATCCTCTACGGACGAATTTCTTCGAATTTACAATCACTTAATGGCTGATGGTGGGTGCGCCGTCACGGGCACCCACCCCGGTAAAAAGGGCGTAAAGCTTAACCGATCCGGCCCGGATTTGCATTGGATTTTAAGGAGTTACGTCACTGACAACGACTGGCAACAGCCTGTATCTGAAGAGCGCGTGTCGCTACCCGCAGGCAGTGGTGTCGGTTTTCAGACCTGACAGTGGAAAAAATAAGCCCCCGCAGTGGCTGCGGGGGACCAAATATTGGTACGTGGAGGAGGTACCAATAAACAGGTTATGTTGCTTGTTAGTTTTTGTTATTCAACCGCTTTACCACCGGCACCGAGGGTCAGGGTTTCCTCAATTGCCGAGGGCGCGCACATAATGGAAGCGAAACTGTTGCTGCCCATCATGGACAGGTCCGGGAAGCTGATAGCAATACGGAATTCCGCCCGCAAGGCATAGGCCTTTTTGCCCTTCACCACGATGTCATACGGCAGGTGGCCGGTGGACTTGATGTCCTTGAAATCGATGCGCTCCATAATGTACTTGTCGCCGGCACATTCGTCCTTGGCCTGCCCGGTCACGTTAACCCCAAACAGACTGGCTTCCTGACCCGGCAAATCGACACGGTAAACCTTCTTCACCCCGCCCTTGCCGGCTGCCAGCGCGGCCTCGACACCTTTCACCGCCGCGTCATAGCTGCCGTAGGACGCCAGTTCGAGGCGATCATAAAAGTACGGCATCAGCCATTTGTACTGATAGTCGCGCAGTTTTTCCGCGGTCTTGCCTTTCTCGGAACCATACGGTTGCTGCATGCCCAGGGTCTTGTTCATCGCTGCGGTAACATTCGCCAGGTCACCTTTCATGCGGTAGGCGTTGGCCATGTAAGTCGGATTGGTATAGGCGACCTGCATCTTGCCGTCAGCGCCCTTTGAGACGGTCACGCGCTGGGCCGCACCGAACACACCAAACTCGGTTTCCCCCGCCAATTTTTTCAGCTCATCATTGGTGACGCCAATGATGGTGACATCCGCATAGGGTGAATATTCACCCACGACTTCGAAACCACCGGCGGTAAGTTTCTGCTTGGTGGCATCGACAACCGAGGCCATGTCACCGTCTTGCATGCCGGCCAGGAAAAACGGCTTGATGCCCTCCGCCGCCTGTACGGCACCAATCAGCAACAACGACAGGGCTGTGGTCAGGACTATTCTGAATTTCAACATCGTTGACTCCCTCATACAGAATTCTTTAATGAAAAAAGGGCCATGGAAAAATTCCATGGCCCTTTCTCTTGGCTGTTACATCAAGAAATGAATTCCTGATTAACCCAACTTAGAACTTCCAGCCCCAGCTGGCTTCGAGTTCCCATTGAGTCATTTCTAACTCAATGGTTTGCGGTCCGCCATTAAGTGGATTTGGACCAGATACAGTGTTTTTGGGAGCATACATTGCCGCCATAGAAAACTCGCTGTTCTGACCGGTTTTCCAGGTGAAACCACCTGTAATGTGTGTTTCCATGATACCCGGAGCCAAGATGTTGAAAAGCATTTCGCTTTCCGGAATTGGCTGATCACCAATACTCGCACCCACACGCCAGGTCCAGTCCGGATTGGTAGACCACTGGTATCCCAGTTTGTAAATAGTCATGTCTTCCCAACCAAATCCGGCGCCGTTGTCATCACCCAATTGTGCAGTTGCCAAATTCGGTAACATTGGATTAGCAATCGAATTGACATCACTGTACTGGATACCCTGAACGTCGAATGTTAGGGTGCCGGTCTGTGTTAGTTTCCAAGCCAACCCCACGGTCCAGGTGGCCGGAATATCAAATCCACCCTGCTCAGCAAACAGGCCTGCATAATCGCTGAACTCATCCATAGACATTTTGGTCTGATAGGATGCGGCCAGGGTCAAACCCGGGCTAACTTCACCCAACCAGCCAATCTTCGCACCATAACCCATTGAGGTGTCTGTGCCATTGTCGCTTAGTTTGCTGGGATCAGATGAGAATCCAAAAGCACCCAAGGCATTTAAGCCTTTAGCTTCAAAGCGCTGGTAAGCCAGAATTGCGCTTACACCCCAGGAATGCTTGTCATTGATTTTGCGTGAGTATGAAGCGTTGACGAATAACTGTTCAAGATTTACCCCAGCTGTACCGGCATAATATGCACCAGGACCTTCTGGCATCGGTGTAGGGAAGGTATACATGCTGCCTGGGTATTCGGTATTCATGCCGCCGTTCCCATAGACGGTCACACCGATGGAACTGTCCGCATTCAGCATCCAGTTATAGGCAAAATGCGGAATAAAAAAGAAATCATTATCACTTTCAAAACTTCCCGGCTCGAGTGGGAAAGCTGCAGGAGGACTCCCGGCAGGAGCACCTGTTACGGTATAACCACGTGAACTCGGGCTGAAAACGGCTAGACCCAGTTCCATGCGCTCACCGACCTTGACCATCCCAGCCGGGTTTGTCGCCGCAATCATTGCGTCCTGCGGCAGGGCGGAACCACCCCCAGCCAATGCCTTGTTTTTTGTACCATAGCCGTGGCCAAAATACCCGTTGGTGGCAAAGGCGCTCATTGGCGCAGCCAGACCGGCCGCCACTGCACAGGCAATCAGTTGTTTGGAAAATTTCATGTTTTGATCTCCCGTTGTCTGGAATCGTTGTTATTACGTACTGCGCGTATTGTTGTGTTATTGCACAGTTATTCGTTGTTATTGTGCAACAAAAGGTGGGTTGCAACAGGCAGCTATATTTCCCCACAGTCGAAGTAGTGTCAAGAGGTTTTGAATACTTTATAAATCACTAATTTAGCAAATACTGATATTGATCAACCTCACATATAATTTCACTTGAATTTATCAAAATCTGTACTTGTTACTGGCTTCATGAGGTATTTTTACAACAACCAATAACTGGGCTAGTATC
>JBECLA010000041.1:0-2649 GCA_040235565.1 Thiohalomonadales bacterium
TCTGACTTTTAATAAGCTTTTCTCACTCCACCTGATAGCCATTGGCAAGCCAGTCTGTCATGCCACCTTTAATCACATGCACATCGGCAAACCCCTTGCGTGTTAATAATTGCGCCGCCCTGGCCGAACGCCGGTCCGTGCGGCAAACAATGGCAACCTGGCGTTCCGCGTAATCGGCGATCTCCTGCAGACGGTTATCAAGGTCTTCAACCGGTATATTTTTTGAATTGGCAATATGGCCCTGCTCCCCAGCATAATCATCCGCCGTACGCACATCCAGCACAAGCACATCCTCTTGCTGATCCAGTTTCTCTTTTAATTGCACCACGCCCATCATCGGGCCCCGACGCAATCGTCCAATCAGGCGTGGCAGAAAGGCCACCACAGCCAGCAAGGCCAGGGCTAACAAGGCTTTCTGGATCAGTCCCTCGCTGCCCGCCACTGCTTCCCGACCGGTATAACCGAAATAGGTATACGCAATCGCTCCTGGCAACATGAACAGATACGTTGCGACCAGATAATGTGCGAAGCGAATTCGCGTCAGACCCAGCGCATAGTTCAGCAAGTTAAAGGGAAACAACGGTACCAGGCGCACAAACGCCACAAAACGCCAGCCTTCGCCTTCCACGCCTTGTTTCAACTGCTTCAGTCTGCCACCGGTTTTCTGTTCCACCCAGTCTGAGGCCAGATAGCGGGCCACCAGAAATGCCAGTACGGCGCCAATCGTCGCGCCAGTCAGGTTGTAAAAGGTCCCCAACACTGGTCCAAACAACGCCCCGCCTGCCAGGGTCAACACCGAGCCCGGTAAAAAAAAGACGGTGGCAATGGCGTAAATAGCCATGAAGACAAGCGGTCCGGCCAGGCCTGCCTCCTGCACCCATTGTTCCAGTGCCGCCGCATCAAACTGGTCACGATAGATAAACGCAGCGGCAATCCCTGTAACAATAACCGCCAGTACTAACCATCGCACGATGTTAGTTTTCATCGGCTTCACTCCATTGGCGACGATTGATGGCGTAACCGGTTATCTTGCCCTTGAAGGGTAATAACAACATACCCGGTAACCAGGCCACCTGCTTGGCTTGCCGATATTTGTGAATGCCGATCGTCATCCCCTGATGACCGGCACGGGGTTGATCGCGGTAGGTGCCAAACAACCGGTCCCACCAGGGCAAATTGAAACCGAAATTGCTGTTGGCTTCATCATCCTCGACGGAATGATGGACCCGGTGCATGTCGGGCGTCACCACAAACCAGCGCAGTACCCGATCAATGCTCTGAGGAAGACGGACATTGCCGTGATTGAACATCGCCGTCGCGTTCAATACCACTTCAAAGATGACCACCGCCAGGACGGGCGGGCCCAGTACAACGATGGTGGCAAACTTGATCACCATGGACAGGATGATCTCAAGCGGATGAAAGCGTGCCCCGGTAGTAACATCAAAATCCAGATCAGCATGGTGCATACGATGCAGGCGCCACAGAGCCGGCACGGCATGCACCATGACATGCTGTAAATAGATGATGAAATCCATGATGACCACAGAGGCGATCACCACGAACCAGAACGGTAGGTCGAAATAATTAAAGATGCCCCACCCTTGGGTGCTGGCAAACGAGGCCATCCCCACTGCCGCGGCTGGAAAAATCAATCGCAGCAAAAAGCTGTTGAAGAACACAATGCCGAGGTTATTGGCCCAGCGGACCGCCTTGGACACAGTCAGCGCCCGGCGGGGCGCCAGAATTTCCCACAGTGCCATGGCGCCCAAGATGCCGAAAAAAGCGCTCATGCGGATGGTCGGTTCATTGACCATCACAAATTCATTGATCTCCATTCTCTCCACCTCATGGTTCGGACTCATTGCCTACGGATTGCGGATCATGAGCCACATGCTATACTGGTTTTTATGTATTTTAGTATTCAAGTGATTAGTTGAATATAGATTACCCAAAAGATGAAAGCAAGCCATAATTTCAAGCACGATCTCTTCAGCCAGTTTGCCCGCATTGGCAAGGTTCTGAGCAACGGTAACCGATTGGAATTACTGGAATTTCTGGCCCAGGGAGAACGTAGTGTCGAGGAACTGGCCAACCTGACAGGTCTAAGCATAGCCAATACCTCCCAGCACCTGCAGCAACTTCGCCTTGCGGGGCTGGCCGTCACCCGCAAGGAAGGTCTCAAGGTCTATTATCGTCTCAGTGACGATGATGTCATTGACCTGCTGACTGCATTACGATCTGTCGCCGAACGCCATCTCGCCGACGTTGAACGACTCATCAATACCTATCTGACAGTAAAAGATGACCTGGAACCGATTCCACGCGAAGAACTCCTCGCCCGGGCACAGGATGAACTGATCACTGTCATCGATGTTCGTCCACCACAGGAATATGCCGCTGGCCATGTGCCGGGTGCAATCAACATTCCTCTTACCGATCTGGAAAAACATCTGAATGATTTCGAGCCTACCCAGGAAATCGTTGCCTATTGCCGCGGCCCGCATTGTGTTCTTGCCTTTGATGCAGTCGCGACCTTGCGTAGCAAAGGTATGAAAGCCCGACGGCTGGAGGACGGCTATCCTGAATGGAAACGCGCGGGGTTACCCATCGAACAATCTGAGCAACCTGAATCATAATCAAAAACCG
>JBECLA010000077.1:0-11955 GCA_040235565.1 Thiohalomonadales bacterium
AGGCCTTCTGGTCGGCACTAATGGCCATCGCAAGCTCCTGTATTTACATAAATTCTACGGAAAAACCAAGGCGCGTATTCTACCCGCACTGGCGTGGCGAAGACAAGAAAATCTGTTTAAAAATCAACCTCACTGCGCGGTCTTGAACAGGCGTTTGGGCGCCACGCGGCCATCCTCGAGGATCTGGCCCACGCCCAGGAATTGCCCATCATCGCGTTGCAACCGCACCCAGCCATTGGTGGGCGCCCGTGGCACCTGCACCGCCTGGCCCTGCTGGACATAGTAGGCACTATTCGCGCTCAAACTCACCAGCGGCCAGTCACTCAACGCCGCATCGGGCGGAAGTAACAAGCGATCGAGTTCTTCAAAGCCGTCCTCAGCCAAATGCGTCAATTCCGGCAGGCTGATGGCCTGCTGGAGTTCAAACGGCCCCGAGGCGGTCCGACGCAGGGCACTCAGATGGGCACCGCACCCAAGCGCGGCGCCAATCTCCTCCGCCAGGGTACGGACATAGGTGCCCTTGGAGCAGTGCAACGCGATCTCGAGTTCATCATTTTCCAGCCGTAGCAGTTCAATCTGGTAAATGGTTACCCGGCGGGATTTACGCTCCACTTCCTTCCCTTCCCGCGCCAGTTTGTATAATGGCGTGCCGTTCACTTTCACGGCAGAATGCATCGGCGGGATCTGGTCTATTTGACCGGTGAAGGTTTGCAGCACCTGTTTGACTTGTTGCTCCGTCAGATTTCCCACTGGCCGGGTCTCCAGCACTTCACCTTCGGAATCGGCCGTGCTGGTCCGGACCCCGAGTTTACAGGTGCCGAGATAACGTTTATCCGAATCCAGCAGAAAACTTGAGATCTTGGTCGCTTCGCCAAAACAGATGGGTAACAAGCCGGTCGCCAGTGGATCCAGATTGCCCGTGTGCCCCGCTTTGCTGGCCTTGAACAACCGTTTGACTGTCTGCAAGGCAGCATTCGAACTCATCCCACTGGGCTTATCCAGCAACAGAATGCCGTTGACATCACGGCCCCTGAGTCGTCTGCGTGCCACCTTTACTCCGAGTCCTGATGCTTTTTGCGATCTGCCGCCACCGCTTCGTCAATCAAACTGGATAATGTTGCGCCGCGACGAATGCTGTCATCGTAAACAAATTTCAGATGTGGCAGGGAGCGCATCACCACGCGTTCACCCAGGGCATGGCGCAGAAAACCACCGGCTTTTTCCAGCGCCTGTTGAATCGCCGCCTGATCTTGCTCTTGCCCCAGCACGGTAAAATATACCGTAGCCAGCGACAGATCACGGGTCACCTCCACCGCGGAGATCGTCACCTGACGGAGTCGCGGGTCCCTGACTTCGCGCTGCAGCAGCACAGCAAGCTCGCGTTGTATCTGCTCACCTACCCGACGGGTTCGGCTAAAATCTTTCGGCATGAACTGGAACGGATTCGTTAGATAAAAGGTTAGATTTCGCGTGCCACCTGGGTACGCTCATAGACTTCAATTTGATCGCCCACTTTGACATCGTTGTAGTTTCTGACACCGATACCACATTCCATACCCTGCTTTACTTCGTTCACATCATCCTTGAAGCGACGCAATGATTCGAGTTCTCCCTCGTAGATCACCACGTTCTCGCGCAACACACGAATCGGGTTGTTGCGTTTCACTAAACCATCCACGACCATACAACCGGCGATCGCACCCAGTTTGGGTGAACGGAAGACATCACGCACCTCTGCCAGACCGATAATCTCTTCCTTGAATTCCGGTGCCAGCATGCCGCTCATTGCACCCTTCACTTCATCGATGAGATCATAAATCACACTATAGTAATGCAGGTCGACATCTTCCTCGTCAATGATTCGTTTGGCGACACTGTCAGCACGCACGTTAAAGCCGATCATGATGGCATTTGAGGCCATCGCCAGGTTGACATCGGATTCGGTAATACCGCCAACCCCGCTGGATACAATCTTCACCCGCACTTCATCGGTAGAAAGCTTGGTCAGTGCATCGGCAATGGCTTCCACCGAACCCTGGACATCCGCCTTGAGCACAATATTCAGTGTCGCAACTTCACCTTCCTGCATCTGGTTGAACATGTTTTCCAGTTTTGCGGCTTGCTGGCGTGCCAGTTTCACATCCCGGTATTTACCCTGGCGGAACAGCGCAACTTCACGGGCTTTACGTTCATTGGCCACCACAGTGGCTTCATCACCGGCATTGGGCGTACCGGATAAGCCGAGCACTTCGACCGGGATAGAGGGCCCGGCCTCATCCAGTTGGGTCCCATGCTCATTTAACATGGCACGAACCCGGCCGTATTCGAGACCCGCGAGTAACATGTCGCCTTTTTGCAGGATCCCGCGCTGCACCAGGATAGTCGCCACGGGCCCACGTCCCTTGTCCAGACGCGATTCGATCACAACTCCACGCGCCGCACCTTCAGCAGGTGCCTTCAATTCCAGCACTTCGGACTGCAACAGAATGGCTTCCAGGAGCGAATCCACACCCTCACCGGTATGAGCCGATACATTCACGAACATGGTATCACCACCCCATTCTTCCGGAATGACTTCTTCCTGCCCGAGTTCGTTCTTGACACGATCCGGATCCGCTTCCGGCTTATCAATCTTGTTCACCGCAACAATCAACGGTACCCCTGCCGCCTTGGCATGCTGCACCGCTTCGCGGGTCTGCGGCATGACCCCATCATCCGCCGCCACTACCAGCACGACGATATCAGTCACTTCCGCGCCACGGGCACGCATCGCGGTAAAGGCCGCGTGCCCCGGGGTATCCAGAAACGTAATCTCACCGTTATCCGTGGATACATGATAGGCACCAATATGCTGGGTAATACCACCTGACTCGCCTGCGGCAACCTTGCTGCGCCGAATGTAATCCAGCAATGAGGTCTTACCGTGGTCGACATGGCCCATAATGGTAACGACCGGGGCACGCGCTTCTTCTGCTCCGACCTCGGTCTCTTCAACCAATGCTTCTTCAAGCGCATTTTCTTTCAGTAGCTTGACCTTGTGACCCATCTCCTCGACCACAACCGAAGCAGTGTCCTGATCCAGCACCTGGTTGATAGTGACCATGGACCCCATGTTCATCATTACCTTGATGACTTCTGCCGCCTTGACGGACATCTTCTGGGCAAGCTCTGCCACAGTGATCGTTTCCGGAACGGTCACTTCATGAATAATGGGCGCAGTCGGTTTGGTGAAACCATGTTCGGCAGTACTGACAACCGCTGGCTTCCTGGGTTTGGCCTTTTTCCTGCGGCGACCTGCCATCTCACCACTGACATGCAGTTCTTCACGGCCATACTTGGTGGAACGTTTTTCTTCGCGTTCTTTCCCACCTTTCTTGGGTCTGCCGCGACTTTCAGGTTGTGCTTCGATCACCTGTTGCTTGGAAATGACCTCTGCCTGTTTACGGGCATCTTCAGCCGCTTTGCGTTCTTCTTCGGCTTTTTTGGCTTCTTCCTTGGCTTTTTCCAGGGCTTCCTGTTCTGCGCGACGTTTTGCTTCCTGCTCTTCGATCTTGCGCTTGGCTTCATCCTCACGCTGTTTTTGCTCAGCCTCAAGGCGAGCCTGTTCTTCACGCGCTTTTTCGAGTTCTTCCTGTTCCTTCTCCATTACCACGCTGCGCTTCACATAGGTACGTTTCTTACGCACCTCGACGGTAACGGCCCTGGCCCGACCCTGGGCATTGGTTGTCTTGAGTTCACTGGTCGATTTACGCTTGAGCGTAATTTTCTTGGGTTCCGTACCGGCTTTTTCTTCCTCAGAGGCATGTTTATTGCGCAAAAACCCGAGTAACTCCATTTTCTCTTCATCACTGATCATGGCATCCGCATCACTAACAGACACGCCGGCCTCTTTTAACTGGTCCAGCAGGCGATCTACCGAGATGCCTACCACTTCAGCAAATTGTCTGACGGTTACTTCAGCCATATACTCTTCTCCTACCCCTCAACCAACTAACTACTTCACTTCCTCGGACTGTTCCGCAAACCAGGGTTCCCGCGCCTTCATGATCAATTGCGCGGCCTGTTCCTCGCCCATTGCTTCGTCGATGCTGAGCAATTCATCAACAGATTGCTCAGCCAAATCTTCCATGGTGATCACGCCATTCTGGGCAAGCTTGTAGGCCAGTTCGAGATTCATTCCTTCCATCTCTCTCAAATCATCCGCTGGTTCGACACTGGTGAGTGTTTCCTCATTACTGATTGCACGAGTTAACAACACATCCTTCGCCCGACCACGCAGTTCTTCAACAATTTCCTCATCAAATTCTTCAATTGCCAGCATCTCACTTACCGGTACGTAGGCGACTTCATCTACACTGGAGAAACCTTCCTGCACCAGAATTGCGGCGACTTCTTCATCCACATCCAGCGCATCCATGAATAATTTCTGGATCCGCTCTGCTTCAGCTTCACTCTTCTCTTCGGCCTCGGTTTCAGACATTACATTCAGGTTCCAGCCGGTCAGCTCACTGGCCAACTTGACATTTTGCCCACCGCGACCGATGGCCTGAGATAATTGATCCTCATCAACTGCGATATCCATCGTATGCGAATCTTCATCCACCACAATGGATTCCACTTCCGCCGGTGACATGGCATTAATCACAAACTGGGCAACATTTTCATCCCACAGAACAATATCCACACGTTCACCAGCCAGTTCATTGGAAACCGCCTGCACCCGGGAACCACGCATACCTACACAGGCGCCCACCGGATCAATACGGGGTTCATTGCTTTTCACCGCAATCTTGGCGCGCAAGCCAGGATCACGTGAGGCGCCGACAATTTCAATCAGGCCTTCACCGACTTCCGGCACCTCGATTTTAAACAGTTCAATCAGAAAGCGTGGATCAGTACGGCTGATGAAAAGCTGCGGACCCCGCACCTCGGTATTGATCTCTTTCAGATAACCCCTGACACGATCACCGGGGCGCACCGGTTCGCGTGGAATCATTTCCTCGCGGGGGATAATGGCATCCGCATTATTACCGAGATCCAGATACACATTGCCACGTTCGACCCGTTTCACTACGCCCATGACGAGTTCGCCGATACGATGTTTGTAGGCCTCGACCACCTGGGCGCGTTCCGCTTCCCGCACTTTCTGCACAATGACTTGCTTGGCGGTTTGCGCGGCAATGCGGCCAAACGCAATCGACTCGATCTGTTCTTCAACGAAGTCACCCACCTGAATGTCCGGCTCATCAATCTGTGCCGCTGACAGGGTGGTTTGTCGCTCGGGCTGCTCCATCCCATCATCTTCCACCACTTCCCAGCGACGGAATGTTTCATAATCGCCGGTTTCATGGTCCACACTGACACGGATATCCACATCGGTGTCATAACGTTTCTTGGTCGCGGTCGCCAGCGCGATCTCAATGGCTTCAAAGATAATGCTTTTGTCAACGCCTTTTTCGTTGGAGACTGCATCAACAACCAGCAGAATCTCTTTGTTCATCGTATGGCCTCTATTCGTCTCACTGTATCAATAAAATTCCGGGATTAACCCGTATGCCTTACAACCCGCTAAATCTCGGGTACCAGATTCGCTTTCTCGATATTGTCCAGCGATATCTGCCATTCCTCATCCGTATCGGATGCGGTCAAATGAATCTGTTCACCTTCTACCCCGGCAATCACGGCTTTGAACTTGCGGCGTCCTTCAATCGGGCTGTGCAACCGCAGTTTCACCTCATGGCCCACAAATTGGGCAAAATGTGCGGCCGTAAACAGCGGTCGGTCCAGGCCCGGCGAAGACATCTCCAGGGTATACTGTCCCTTGATCGGGTCTTCCACGTCCAGCACACTACTCACCTGACGGCTCGCCCGCTCACAATCATCCAGGGTGATGCCCTGCGGACTATCTATATATATACGCAATAGCGAGTGACGCCCCTGCGCCACGTATTCCACGCCCAGCAGTTCATAACCGAGGGGTTCTACGGCCGAGGCCACCAGTTCTGTCAGCCGCTCCAGTCGCGCCAATTCAGACCACCCCTAAATAAAAAGTGGGCGCAAGGCCCACTTCACAAACATCCCAAAATGCCACGCGATTGTAGCATTCAAATTCAAGTACTTCCAAGCGGAGTACAAAAAAGCCCCGGCAAACCGGGGCTTTTTGGTTCAAATCTTGGTAGCGGGGGCTGGATTTGAACCAACGACCTTCGGGTTATGAGCCCGACGAGCTACCGGACTGCTCCACCCCGCAATCGAGAGGCAGAATTCTACCGGCGTGGTGCGTATTTTTCAACAACTTCATCCCTTTGGCTGAGTCGATACCCCGCGAAAACCATGCTTCCCGCGAAACTCCCGAATTCCCTTCACTCGACACCCTGACCATGCCACCCTGACGGCCCCCAATCCGGGACGAGATTCTGCAATAACGGGGGTTGCAGTTTGCAGCATTCCTGCTTGTCACCCACCTGATATTCTGCGTATCTCTCTGTTTTTTCATACTTTTTCTATTTGGTACGGGAATTGCTCTTATTCTGGACAAAACACAACAACCTGATATTTAAGGAAATGGAGCATAGTGTATGTTGAAACAACGAAGAACCTTCCTGCGCGCAGGCATGACAGCAGGCACGCTTGCAGTGGCGACCGGCGCCGGTCTGCTTACACCCCGCGGTGTGTTGGCTGCCTGGCCTGAAAAGGCCTTCAAGGCCCAAAAATACCCCGCTGCCCTGGAAGCCCTGGCCGGTTCGGCCGAGGCGACAAACAGTGACGCCGTCAAGGTGAAAGCGCCGGATATCGCCGAAAACGGCGCAGTGGTATCGGTCTCTGTCACGACCAGCTTGCCCAAGGTCGAAAATATTTCCGTATTCGTCCCGGTGAACAGCTTTCCCCTGTCCGCCTCATTCGAGATGTCCGATGCCACCGAGGGTTTCATCACCGCCCGCTTCAAGATGGCAAAGACCTCGGATGTGATCGCGGTAGTGAAAGCAGATGGCAAACTGTATACCGCCAAAAAGAGCGTCAAGGTCACCCTGGGCGGCTGTGGCGGCTGATTTCAGAACAGAACACATTCAAAGTTTATCTTAAGGAATAACTATGGCGAACAAAATGAAAATCCGGGCCTGGATCGACAATGGCAAAACCACGGTCAAGGCAATTATTTTTCACCCTATGGAAACGGGCTTACGCAAGGACAAGTCATCCGGTAAACCGATCCCGGCGCATTACATCACCGAAGTCTCCTGTGAGCATAACGGGAAGGCGATCCTCGGCTGTCTGTGGGGCCCGGGGGTATCAAAGAACCCGTTTTTCTCTTTCCGTTTCAGTGGCGCCAAAACCGGCGACACGTTGAAGATTTCCTGGCTTGATAATCAGGGCCAGAACGGCAGCTCCGAAACCAAGATTAGTTAGTTTACGCTTGTTGTTTTTTCTCCCTTAGGGCATGGCGCACAGATATGTGCGCCTTTTTTTATACCAAAAAAAAACGGGTGCCGAGGCACCCGTTTTTTCGTAACACGAAAAGTACTTTACGGTTTTACGTAGAGATAACCTTTCTGTTGCAGGTCGGCAACCTGGGCAACGCCAGAAGGTATGATTTCCGCGTATTCGCTGATTTTGTTTTTATCAATCTTTTTACCGCGGATGGTATTGGCACACATCTGGAACTTCACACCACGATTTGCCAGGCTGGCAACGGTGTCATTGAAGTTATAAACCTTACCATTTTTATCTTTCTTGCCCATGGCACCATCAACCAGTGCGAAAGCACCGCTGCTGTGGGTAACTACTATCAGTTCAATGTTTTCATCGCCCAGGGCATTCAGGTGATTTTTAACATTACGCAAAGCGCCGGTAGCGGTATGGATGTTGTTGATGTGGTAAACCACTTTCTGCTTGTTGTAGCCATTTTTCGCGGTACCAGCCTGAGCGGTAGTGGTCAAGCTCAGAGCCATTAAGGCGGCGGCTATCAGCCACACGGTTTTATTTAATGCTGACTTCATATTATCTCCTCCATATGGATTTTTTTACTGCACGGTTTATATAGCAAGCATCATTCCAGAAAATGACGATTGATATATTCTTTTATTTTTCAATAACTTATCAAAATATAACCCAATCCAGACGCAAACCCGGCCTTGAGAAGCTTGCAAATTGCACCTTCGCAACTGGCAGAGGGTGAATTTTACACTGCTTCCGGATCGCTTTCATAACGTCGCAATTTTCGCCATAGCGTGGTCTTATCAATGCCGAG
Source organism: Thiohalomonadales bacterium (assembly GCA_040235565.1). Lineage (GTDB taxonomy): Bacteria > Pseudomonadota > Gammaproteobacteria > UBA6429 > Thiohalophilaceae > JAHEIJ01. The sequence continues at coordinate 8,249 of JBECLA010000077.1, forward strand.
CACCTCGGCGGCCTTGTTCTTTTTGCCGTTAAAGCATTTCAGGACATGGTTAATATATTCCTGCTCAAGTTCGGTAAGTGAAAAAAACTCATCGGCTGAAAACATCACGGGCAGGTTAGCCTCATTGTCATCAGAAGGTTTCTCGCCTTCCCAATGCAGCACAGGTCCCTCGGCCAGAATGACACAGCGCTCAATGGTATTACGCAATTCACGAATATTGCCCGGCCAATCTGCCATGCATAAGCGTTGCAAGGAGTCCTTGTCAAATTCCTGGATCTGTCGGTTATAACGTTCATTAAATTCGTTAATAAACTGCTTAACCAGTGCGGGGATATCATCCCGTCTTGCGGCCAAAGGAGGCACATGGATATTGACCACGTTCAGGCGATGATAAAAGTCATGCCGTAGCTTACCTTCCTGTACCATCTGCTCGAGGTTACGGTTACTCGCAGCAATAATACGGATATCAATTGGAATGGAAGTGGATCCCCCGACGCGGGTGATACGATTTTCCTCGATAGCGCGCATTAATTTTACCTGCATGGCATCAGAGATATTGCAGATTTCATCCAGAAACAGCGTTCCGCCATCGGCTTGTTCCATCAAACCGTGTTTTCGCTGCGTGGCACCGGTAAATGCCCCCTTCTCATGCCCGAACAACTCGCTTTCCAGCAAGGTTTCACTGAGAGCGCCACAATCAACAGCAACGAATGGTGCTTCTTTGCGCGGACTGTAATCATGCAGGGCCCGGGCGACCAGTTCCTTCCCGGTACCTGACTCACCACTGATCACCGCGCTGCAACTGACCTCCGCGACTTTCTCGATAGTATTAAACAGACTTTTCATTACTTCAGAGTCGCCAATCATCCCGTACTGGTTTCGATTCTGACCGAGTTGACGTTTAAGTAATTTGTTCTCGTTTCGTAGTCTGGCATTCTTGAGGGCGCGTTCCATTAACAGACGCAGCTCCGAGAAATCGAATGGCTTCTTGATAAAATCCGAGGCACCACGCTTCATCGCTTCGACGGCATTTTCAACCGATGAATAACCGGTCATTACCAGAATCGGCACTTCCTGATCGATTTCCCGTAACTGGGTAAGCAGTTCAAAACCGGTCATCCCGGGCATGCGCAAATCAGTAATGACGATATCTGCACCCTCTTTGGCAAATGCTGCAAGGCATTGTCGCGGATTCTGAAAAACCTGGCACGCATAACGGGCGTTATCGCAATTGCGTTGCATAACCCGTCCGGTAACAACATCGTCATCAACAAATAATACGCGGGTTAGTTTATCCGACATGCATCTCCTCCAGCCTCTCCTCTATTTCCTGGCTTTCGTCCTGTGTCTGGGGCAGGCAAATATGCACCTTTACACCACCATGACTGGTATTTTCCAGCGACAAACTGCCGTTATGGCGTTGCACAATGCCATAACTGATAGACAAGCCTAACCCGGTACCCTGACCTTCTTCCTTGGTGGTAAAGAAGGGATCAAATATCTTCGAGTAATCGTTTTCTTTAATCCCTGCACCATAGTCAGTAATATCGATTTCAACAAACCCATCGCTCTGTCTTGCTTCGATGACAATCTGTGAACCAGCGGGCGAAGCCTGCACGGCATTGAGCAGAATATTCACCAAAACTTGTTGTAACAGATTTGCATCACCCTGCATTGGCAAGTTTGGTGCAATATGAGTTTGCAACTCTATCTTGCTGCTCTCGATACGATAACGTAACAACTCAATGGTTTCTGCCAGTAATTCGGTCATATCAAAACGGATATGACTCGGTTTTTTCTCGCGCGCAAAACTCAGAATACCCTGTACAATTTGTGCACACCGTTCGCCTTCTTTCTTGAGTATCTTGATATCATCTTTGATCTCTGATTTATCTTCATCGAGTGTTTCTTCGATAAGGCTGGCAAGTGACATAATATTCATCAACGGATTATTAATCTCATGGCCGATACCCGCTGCCAGTTGTCCCAATGCCGCCAGCCGTTCGGATTGACAGGCCGCATGCACAGCTTGTTCTCTTTCCTTCTCGGTGGTCTCCAGCTTGTGTGCAAGATAATTAAAGGCGGTGCCAGCCTGGCTGACTTCATCGCGGCTTGATATAGATTCCTGGTATCGGGCCTTTCTGTCACCATCAGCATAATGCCGGATAATCTCAGCCAGCTTATGCACAGGGGCAGTCAGTCTGCCCGAAGCCCAGACAGCCACCAGTAAACTGACAAACAATAATAATGTCAGCAATACCCAGATAGATTCACGCATTTTATTGATGGGAGCCAGTACGGTGGCACTGTCTGCTTCCATCACCAGCAGCCATTGCGTATCGCGATCTACATAAGGCGATACTTTTCGATAAAACAGCATCCGGCCATCATCAAGGAACATGGTGCCATTGGCCTGAGTGTCGTGGATTTGTTGCCATTCTGGTTTCGTCAAGGTATTAAAAAAGCGAAACTGGGTACCCACCTGATCGGCGAACCGTTTAGAGGAATCAGGGTGATACAGATAGATACCATCACGTAAGCCACCTTGATCCAATTCAACAATATAGGCTGTGGCCGAATGACCGCCTAATGCTGTTTCGATCGTGGCATCAAGACGCGTGCCCCACATGTTAACCACCAGTACGCCCTCAAGATTATCGACTTCATCCTTGATGGGGACTGAATAACGTACCATGGCGGGACAAAAATCAGCATCCTGGCTGACCTGACCGAGCTCAAAATCAGACATGACAACCCGCCCCTGTTTTATCGCTTCCTTGAAAAAGGGTCGATTGGCCTGATCGGCAATGAACAAGCGGCCGGTGCGGCCATCAATTTGATGTGCCTCAATCGGTTTACCTTCCTTGACCTTTACCAGTGTTTTACCTTCGGCATTGATAAATCGCAAAGCCTGGATACTGGGGACGGAATGTTGATAATTCAGAAAAAACTGCTGTAAATCTTCAGCGTAACGTTGATAGCCCTGCGGTTCGGCATCGGGCTGGCTGTTGGCCAGGGTGGCGAATTGGCGGATTGCCGGTACACGTCCCAGACCGTTGGCGATCGATTTCTGATTGCTGAGGATAAGGTTGATTTCCCCCGCCATTTTGTCGAGCGTACCATGCATGGCGGTATCGGTTCGCGTGGTCAATTCCCGCTCCATTCGATCCACCACGCCGAAAAGCAACACCAGCAGTGGGACGCTGCTAAATAACGACAGAACGATGAACAGTTTGTGACGGAGCTGCATTCACGATACCTTATTGCAGAATGCAAACAGTATGACAGCAGAGAGGCAAGAGTTACAGAAAAATGGCCAAATATCGGCTTCTTCTAAAATATATTTTGCAAATTGCAACCCTTAATTCAGAATTGAGGTTGCCAGCATAATTTCTCGCAGCTAAACAAGAAGTTAACTAATACGTCGGTACGTCCCCCGGCGCTTGTCTGCTGCCGGGAGCGAATCTATCTATTATCGGTTTGGATTCAAGTAGCTAGGCAATATCCCGCCGCTAATCCGTTAGTTAGAACTCGGAGCAGTGAGCGCGGGGAATAATACCCAATAAAATGCGATTTTTGGCAAGTTTGCTGAAATTCAGCTAATTTCGCCACCTGTTCGCGAATGATAACCGATTATCCTGGGAATGCCGCCTGACAGACCGCGAGCAGTCCACCGGGAAAAAGCCCCAGTCCCAGTACCGCAAGAC
>JBECLA010000040.1:0-3464 GCA_040235565.1 Thiohalomonadales bacterium
ACCACGCGCGACAAGCCCTTCACCTCGTTGATGATCCGGCTGGAAACATGCTCGAGAAATTCATAGGGCAGGTGCGCCCAGCGCGCGGTCATAAAGTCGATGGTCTCGACCGCCCGCAAACTCACGACGTACTGGTAACGCCGACCGTCGCCGGTCACTCCCACCGATTTCACTGGCAGAAACACGGTAAAGGCCTGGCTGACCTTGTCGTACAGATCGTGTTTGTGCAGTTCTTCGATAAAAATGTGATCCGCCAGACGCAGAATATCAGCATATTCCTGCTTCACTTCACCCAGAATGCGGACTCCCAATCCCGGTCCCGGGAAGGGATGGCGATACACCATGTCATAGGGCAAACCGAGTTCCACGCCGAGTTTACGCACCTCGTCCTTGAACAGCTCCCGCAGCGGTTCGCACAACTTCAGGTTCATCTGTTCCGGCAAACCCCCAACGTTGTGATGTGACTTGATCAAGTGCGCCTTGCCCGTCTTGGCCCCGGCCGACTCAATCACGTCCGGATAGATGGTGCCCTGGGCGAGCCATCTGGCATTGCTGAGTTTGGACGCTTCTTCCTCGAACACTTCGATGAACAGGTTGCCGATGATCTTGCGTTTTTGCTCCGGGTCCATCACCCCGGTCAGCGCCTTGAAGAAACGCGCCTCGGCATCCACCCGGATCACCCTCACCCCCATGTGCTCCGCGAAGGTGGCCATGACCTGGTCCCCTTCCTGATACCGCAGCAGACCGGTATCGACAAACACGCAGGTGAGCTGATCGCCGATGGCCTTGTGCAGCAAGGCGGCCACCACGGAGGAATCAACCCCCCCTGACAGCCCCAGCAACACCTCGTCCTCACCCACCAGTTCACGCACCGCGTGAATGTTGTCCTCGATAATATTGCCCGGCGTCCATAACCGGCCACAACCGGCAATGTCATGCACGAATCGTTCAATGATGCGCTGCCCCTGGCGGGTATGGGTCACTTCGGGATGAAACTGCAGACCGTAAAAATGCCGCTCTTCATCGGCAATGCCGGCAATCGGCGCGCTGTCAGTGGAGGCCATGAGTTTGAAGCCCTTGGGCATCTTGATAACCCGATCACCGTGGCTCATCCACACATCCAGCAGACCATAGCCTTCCGGACTGGCGTGGTCCTCGATATCGCGCAACAGGCTGGTATGTCCACGGGCCCGAACCTGGGCATAGCCGTATTCGTGGTGCTCGGCGTTCTCGACCTTGCCCCCCAGTTGCGCCGCCATGGTCTGCATGCCGTAACAGATCCCCAGTACCGGGACGCCCAGTTCGAACACCACGGGCGGGGCCACAGGGGCTTCCTCGGCAGTGACGGTTTCCGGGCCACCGGAGAGGATGACGGCCGTGGGGGCAAATTCGCGAATTTCCGCCTCGTCCAGATCCCAGCCGTACAGTTCGCAATAGACCCCGGCCTCGCGCACGCGACGGGCAATCAACTGGGTGTACTGGGAGCCAAAATCGAGGATCAGGACGCGATCAGCATGAATATCCGCGGACATGGAGGTTCTCTCTGGTTTGATGCTGCAGGCAAAAAAGAACCGTGATCTTCCGGGAAAACGCCTGATTATTCAAGCAGTTTCGGTATTTCACACCATTGGCGGAACCCGGCTGACTGCCCGTGCCAGGGTCAGGTCCCCGGGAGGCCTGTGAAGGCGAAACGTAAATACCAGAAAATTTCATTTCAGAGGCAATAAAGATCTAAAATTAGCTACCTCAGAGGTCGATATACCTATTAATATTGCCTTTCGTCTTCACTCCTCGGGTTGAGGACGAAGGGTTGGATTTTCTCTTTTAAAAACATCAATCTAACGGATAGGGACAGTTATCCTTGAACGGCGCTCCGGAAAAACTGACGGATGACGGCAGCACATTGGCAAGTGCCGGCGATGGGATCACGATCCCGGGATACCGCATCAAGCGCCAGTTGGGCAAGGGTGGCATGGCCTCCGTCTATCTGGCCATCCAGGAAAGCTTCGGGCGCGACGTTGCCCTCAAGGTCCTCGCCCCCCATCATGGTCCGGACAGCGAATTTTCCCAACGCTTTCTGCGTGAAGCACGGATCATCAGCCAGCTGGTGCATCCCAACATCGTTACTGTTTATGACGTGGGTGTGTATGAAGGTCTGAATTACCTGTCGATGGAATACATTCATGGTCAGGACCTGCAGGAAGCCTGTGGCACCCTCACCAAACGCCAGGTGATCAACATCATTCGGGATGTTGCCAAAGCACTCGAATACGCGCATCAAAAAGGCTACATCCATCGCGATGTCAAACCGGAAAACATCATGCTGGCGGAAGACGGCCGCGTGGTCCTGATGGATTTCGGTATCGCCCGTGGCAGCGATACCACCCTGGGCATGACCAAGACCGGTCGGGCCATCGGCACCCCCTATTACATGAGCCCGGAACAAACCAAGGGCCAACCGGTTGATCACCGCACAGACATTTACAGCCTGGGTGTGGTGATGTACCAGATGCTCACCGGCTATGTTCCCTACGATGCGGACTCGGCGATCGCCGTCGGCATCAAGCATGTCAGTGCGCCGATTCCGCAATTGCCTGACAGCCTGCGTTTTCTTCAACCAATCATTAATACCTGCCTGTCGAAAGATCCGGCACACCGCTTCCAATCCGCCGCGGAACTCATTCACGTACTGGAAGCGGTTCCGGATAGCATGCTGGAAGCCGCCGAAGCCAGGGCACAGGCGTTTCGCGTCGCCGGCCGGGATCACAATGCGGAAACGATTATCAGCACCGACATCTTGAATGATGGGGCGATCCCGCATATCCGGATTCCGACCGATGAGCGCAAATCGGTTTCCGCCACTCGTATACCGGTAGTCAAATCCAAACCGCCCCGCCGTCGCCGTGGTCTGTTGTTCTTGTTGTTATTAGCCGTCCTTGCCGGCGCCGGATATTTCCAACAGCAACAGCTGATCGCGCTATGGCAACACCGGATCCAGCCGTACCTGGTGCAATACAACATTCTCACCCCGCCGGTGGTGGTCACTGAAAGCGACAATGCTGACACCTCCACTGCGACCGGAAATGCTGTCGCTGTTCCGGACAGCGCCAACGCACAAGGCCCGATAGCGGCCAACGACACCGCCAAAAGCCCGACACTGCAGGAACGCATACAGCCATTACGTGACGGACTGGACACCAACCCCGAACACGCGGTGGAACTGGCCGCCCTGTATCGCCAGTGGCTCCGGAAAACCCCCGACAACCCGTTAGCCCGTGAAGGGATGCAAGAATTACGCGCCTGGTACAGCGATGGGATACGTGATGCCTTTGCAACCGAAGACCTGCCGCAAGCACGTCTGCTCGTCGAGCAGATGAAAACCAGCTTCCCCCGTATCGCCAACAGTGAAAAATTCCAGCGCCTTGAACAGCGCCTCACAACCGCCGAAACCGTGCAGTCACATC
>JBECLA010000078.1:0-30728 GCA_040235565.1 Thiohalomonadales bacterium
AGCCCGAAGTGACCTCGGAAGGGGCGTTTGAAATCTGGTCGGTCGATCAAATCACCATTTTATTGGGGGATTATTTCGAGCTGAAGCCGGCCCAACTGGGAGAGGTGGCGGCCGTCTATGACCGGGCTTCCCTGATCGCCTTGCCGGAAGAAATGCGGGCTGATTACGTGGAACACCTGAATGCCCTGTGCCCCGCCGTGCCCCGCCTGTTGATTACCCTGGATTATGACCAGTCCAGGATGGAGGGCCCGCCTTTCGCGGTCGGGGAGGAGGAAGTGCGCGAGCTCTACGACGACCGCAGCAGCCTGGTCCTGTTGGAAGCCAATGATGTCCTGGCGGAAAATGAGCGGTTTCGGGAGCAGGGGCTGGACCGGTTGGTGGAAGCGGCCTGGCGCATGGGGGCCTGAACCGAAAAAAGTGACTCAAGTCACACTTTACTCTGCCGATAATCCCGGGAGAGGACAGAATAACAATGCCGGGATTACATCGACACATAACAAAATGCCTCCTGGGCGGCCTGTTGCTGGCGTTATACCTGCCTGCGGCGCAGGCAGGCTATTACGTCTACCAGCTGCCAGATGGCAGCCGGCTGATGACCGACCGTCCCCAGCATGACAAGTCATACAAACTCATCCGGCATACCCGCAATGTCAGTGAGGTGGGCGGCGTGGCGGCAGCGGGATTTCATGTCAGCCCGGCGGTCAATTATCTACGCTTCGAGTCCCTGATTCATCAGGCGGCCCGGCGCCACGATGTAGATGCCGCGCTGGTCAAGGCGGTGATCCGCACCGAATCCTACTTCAATCCCAATGCCACCTCCCGGGTCGGGGCTTCCGGCCTGATGCAGCTCATGCCCCAGACGGCAGCGAAATATGGCGTTACCGATCTGTACAGTCCGCGACAGAATATCGAGGCAGGCGTCAAGCATCTCAAATATCTGCTGCAGCGTTATCCCGACCAGCTGGCCCATGCGCTGGCGGCCTATAACGCCGGCGAGCAAGCGGTGGACAAGTACAAGGGGATCCCCCCCTATCAGGAAACCCAGAATTACGTCAAAAAAGTCATGCGCTTCCTGGATGTCTATAACGACTGGCCCTGAGTCCATGGCCAGGATGGTCCCCTAAAAGCCTCACTCCGCTTACAATACCGGTATGACCGGTCAGCGTGCCATTTTGCATATTGATATGGATGCTTTCTATGCCTCGGTGGAGGAGCGGGAGCAGCCGGGGCTGGTTGGGCGGCCGGTCATCGTGGGCGGTTCGCCCCGGGGACGGGGCGTGGTGTCAGCGGCCAATTACGCGGCCCGGCGATTTGGTGTCCACAGTGCCATGCCGATGGCACGGGCTATCCGGCTCTGTCCGGAGGCGGTGTGTCTGCCGGTGCGCATGCAACTCTATGCGGCGGTGTCGCAACAGATTCGCGAGATATTCTTTCGTTACACGCCATTGGTTGAACCTCTGTCGCTGGATGAAGCCTTTCTGGATGTGACCGAGAGTGAACGCCTGTTTGGTTCAGCGGCCGATATTGCCCGGACGGTTAAACAGGCCATTGCTGATGAATTGTCACTGGTCGCCTCGGTGGGTATTGCCCCGAATAAATTCATTGCCAAGATTGCCTCTGATCTGGACAAGCCGGATGGCTTTGTCGAGGTCAAACCCGATGAGGTACAGGCGTTCCTGGATCCCTTGCCGGTGAGTCGGGTGTGGGGCGTGGGGAAATCCAGTGGCCAGGAACTGGCACGTCTCGGCATCACCACTATCCGCCAGCTGCGGCAGCAATCAGAAAGCGTGTTGCGGGATCGCTTCGGCAAGTTCGGCTCTCATCTCTGGCGTCTGGCGAACGGGATCGATGATCGGCCGGTTGTCAGTGACGCCGAGGCCAAGTCGATCTCCAATGAAACCACGTTCGATACTGATATCAGTCAGCGCGATACGTTACGTGCCTGGTTGATGGAACTCACCGAGCAGGTTTGCTGGCGGTTACGCCAGCATGAACTCTATGGGCGCACGGTACAGATCAAAATCCGTTTTCCGGATTTCACCACCATTACCCGTTCACATACCCTGGCGGAAGCCACGCAGCAGACAAGCCAGGTGTGGCGGGCGGTGATGGAATTATTTGACAGGGCCATGCGCAAGGAAATACGTTCCGTACGCCTGGTGGGCGTGGGGGTATCCGGCCTGAGTGACCAGGCGGAGCGATCGCAAGTCCAGACGGATATGTTCGCACAACCGCAGGACACACGACAGACGCAACTGGATGAAGTGGCCGATGCGATTAAATCCCGGTTTGGTTCAAACGGTATTCGGCGGGGTACCAGCTACAAACATCATTAACCGGAAAACACCGCGGGCGTGTCAGGTTACCCTGCCTTTCCCATAAGTAACCCGTTTTTAAAAGTAAATTTTAACCGCTCAGGTTGCAGGGCTTTATCGGCTTGGAATAGTTAAATCCGGCCATACTGTTACACTACCTGGCAGTAATTTGTTTGCAATTCGTCTTGAGGACTTTTTGATGGCCGATACCAACGAGCCCGGCATACATGATGCACCCCGTACGATTTATCTGAAAGATTACACTCCGCCCGCATATCTGGTTGACACTATCGACCTGCATTTTGAACTGGACGAGGAAGCAACCTGCGTACGTTCACGCATGCACATCCGGCGCAACGAGGCAGCGCAAAGTGGTGCAGCGCCACTGCAACTGGATGGCAGTCATCAGACCCTGCTCGGGATCAAACTGGACGGTGAGCCACTGGCAGCAGAAGCGTATCAACTGAATGAGGAACAGTTGTTGATCCCGCAGGTACCGGATCAGTTTCATCTGGAAATTGAGACGCAAATTAATCCCCGGGCCAACACCGCTCTTGAAGGGTTGTATTTATCCAGCGGTTTGTTGACTACCCAATGTGAAGCCGAGGGTTTTCGACGCATTACCTATTTTCCGGATCGACCGGATGTTATGGCCCGGTTTAGTGTGATGTTGGAAGCAGACAAGGAAAAGTTTCCGGTGTTACTGGCCAACGGTAACCTGGTGGACAGCGGTGAAAGTGCGGATGGTCGCCACTGGGCACGGTGGGAAGACCCCAGCCTGAAACCCAGTTACCTGTTTGCCGTCGTCGCCGGCCCCCTGGTGTACCAGGAAGACAGCTTTACGACCATGAGTGGGCGCAAAGTGGTGCTGCGCCTGTATGTGGAAGAAGAAAACATCAATAAATGTGATCATGCCATGGCGTCGTTGCAACAGGCGATGCAATGGGATGAGCAAGTCTATGGGCGTGAATATGATCTCGATATTTATATGATCGTCGCGGTCAATGATTTCAATATGGGAGCCATGGAAAACAAGGGCCTGAATATTTTTAATGCTTCCTGCGTACTGGCCAGCCCGGCAACGGCAACCGATGGCGATTATTACAATATTCAGAGCATTATCGGGCATGAATATTTTCACAACTGGTCCGGCAACCGGGTCACCTGTCGTGACTGGTTTCAGCTCAGCCTGAAAGAGGGATTTACCGTATTTCGTGATCAGGAATTCTCGGCGGATCTGAATTCGCGTGGCGTCAAGCGTATTGATGATGTCAATATGTTGCGGTTACACCAGTTTGCCCAGGATGCCGGCCCGATGGCGCATCCGGTGCGACCGGATCATTACATGGAGATCAATAATTTCTACACCGTGACGGTTTACAATAAGGGTGCGGAAGTGGTGCGCATGATCCGCAATCTGGTGGGAGCGGACGGATTTCGCAAAGGCACGGATCTGTACTTTTCCCGCCATGATGGTCAGGCTGTCACCACCGATGATTTTGTGCGCGCCATGGAAGAGGCCAATGATATCGACCTGGGTCAATTCAAGCGCTGGTATGACCAGGCAGGTACACCGGAGATTAGTCTGCAGGAGAACTACGACGCCTCCCAACAGACACTTCGGCTCACCCTGCGACAAGCCACACCACCCACGCCCGGTCAGGAAGCCAAGCTGCCCTTTCACATCCCGCTTGCGGTTGGTTTGCTGGATACCAACGGCAATGACATGCCGTTGAAACTTTCTCCGGCTGCCCCCGCAACGCAACAAACGGTGACCTTGTCGCTGCATGAACAGGAACAGTCCTTTACCTTCCATGACGTCGCAGAAAAACCGCTGATCTCAATCGGGCGCGGATTCTCGGCACCGGTGAAATTCAAACGCCATCTATCGGATAACGAACTGGCTTTCCTGCTTGCGCATGACAGTGATGATTTCAGTCGCTGGGACGCCGGGCAACAACTGGCGATTAATAATCTGTTAAAGCTTGTCGCAGCGTACCAGCAGGGGCGTGAACTGCATTTGTCCGCAGAGATCATCGGGGCCTACCGCCAGGCACTGAACGATCCGCAGTTGGACAAGGCCCTGATCGCACGTCTCATGATCTTGCCCGGAGAGAGTTACATTGCGGATCAGATGGATGTGGTGGACGTGGAAGCGATTCATGCTACGCGTGAATTTATGCGTCGCACGCTGGCGGAGTCACTGCAGGCTGAGTTATTGCAGACCTACCAGGCCAACGGGTCTTCACAGCGTTACCGCTTCAATGCCGATGCGATGGCGCAACGCAGTCTGAAGAATACCGCGTTGGCTTATCTGATGGCCCTGGACGATCCCGAGGTACAACAGTTATGTGTCGCACAGTATCAAGCGGCGAATAACATGACGGATGTGATGGCGGCATTGTCATTGCTCGCCGATGTTGCCGCCCCGGTGCGGCAAGAGACCCTGGCGGATTTTTATCAACGCTGGCAGCACGATGCGCAGGTGGTGGAGAAGTGGTTGGCGATCCAGGCGGCATCCAGCTTGCCCGATACCCTGCAACGGGTGCAGGCTCTGATGCGACATCCCGCCTTCAGTCTGCACAATCCCAACAAGGTCCGATCTTTGATCGGGCGTTTCTGTAGCGCCAACCCGGTACGGTTTCATGCTGCGGACGGCAGCGGTTATCGTTTTCTGGCTGATCGGGTGCTGGAACTGGACGCGTTGAATCCCTCGATTGCCGCCCGTCTGGTACAAACCCTGAGCCGGTGGCGACGTTACGATGCAAAACGCCAGACGCTCATGCGGCAACAACTGGAGCGGATTGTGAGCAAGGATGGCTTGTCCAAGGACGTGTACGAAATCGCGTCACGCAGCCTGGCAGGTTAGTCTGCCGGGACGTGATTACGCCGGCGAATGGATATTCGCTTCACCGGTGGCCGGCATTTTTTCCTTCGCGGCGAAATCGAGCATCCGCGTGAGGGAGACCATGGCCTGTTTACCGATTGCGGGATCGACGTACACCTCGTTGTCGAGGTTTTCCAGCGTCGTGCACAGGTTTTCCAGACCGTTCATGGCCATCCAGGGGCAATGGGCACAGCTGCCGCAGCTCGCGCCGACACCGCCTGTCGGGGCCTCAATGAAGGTTTTGCCCGGGGCGGCCTGTTTCATCTTGTAGAAGATACCCTTGTCGGTGGCGACGATGAACACGGGGTTTGGCAGTTCCGCCGCGGCCTTGATGATCTGGGTGGTCGAGCCGACCACATCCGCCTGGGCGATGACATCCCCCGGGGATTCCGGGTGCACCAGCACCGCGGCTTCCGGGTGTTTGGCTCGCAGTTTCTTCAATTCATCGGCTTTAAATTCATCATGTACAATGCACGACCCCTGCCAGAGTAACATGTCCGCGCCGGTCACCTGCTGAACATAACTGCCGAGGAAGCGATCCGGGGCCCAGAGAATTTTTTCGCCTTGGTCGTGTAAATGCTGCACCACCCGGGTGGCGATACTGGAAGTGACCACCCAGTCCGCCCGTGCCTTGACGGCGGCGCTGGTATTGGCATACACCACCACGGTGCGATCTGGATGCGCATCGCAGAATTGACTGAAGGCTTCGGCGGGGCAGCTCAGGTCAAGGGAGCACTCGGCTTTCAGGGTCGGCATCAGGACGCGTTTTTCCGGATTCAGGATCTTGGCGGTTTCGCCCATAAACCGGACGCCGGCGACGACCACGGTGCTGGCGGGATGATCATGGCCAAAGCGGGCCATTTCCAGCGAATCGGCGACACAGCCGCCGGTTTCATCCGCCAGCATCTGCAGGTCATCGTCGACGTAGTAATGGGCGACCAGCACGGCGTCGCGTTGCTGCAGGAGTCGCTTGATGCGTGCGATGAGTTCATCCCGGTGTGGGCCGGTTACAGGTGAAGCCGGCGGGGTCAGCAGGGCTTGCTGCCGAATCGCGTCTTCATCAAAAACCGGGGCTTGTTCCGCGGAAACCATGTGTCGTCTCTGTGCTGGGTCTAACCGCGCTCACGAATTTCCAGAGCAGCGGCAAGGTCAATTCTAAGTCTGTATCTGCCTTTAAATAGCGTCAAAAAAGTGTAAAACAAGCCTGACTCACAAAGTACCTTCTCAAAATGGATATAATTTTTAATGTACTTTAGTAAATAGTAGTTGTAAATTCCTGTTTATATTATAAAATTAGTTCAAAACACCTGTAAAAAGGGAGACGGTGACGTGGAACACCGCAAGATCATCGATAAAATCTGCAAATGCCTGCGGTTGTCTGAATCGGGAAATCCGCATGAAGCGGCCATGGCACTGCGCCAGGCGCATCGTCTGATGCAGAAATACCGAATCAATGAAGAACTGGTCCGCAAGGCGATTGTGGAGGAATCGGTGGTGGATATTGGTCAGAGCTACACACCGCCATTCTGGGTGCTGGCGCTGGCCAATCTGGTGGCTGATACGTTTGATTGCCGGGTATTCGTCGCTCGACATTATGGCCGTCGTCCCGAATACCGGTTCCTGGGTCTTGATCTAACACCGGAACTGGCTACCTATACCTTCGAAGTTTTGCTGCGCCAGCTTGCCCAGGCGAGAGAGCAGTTTGTTATCGGCCTTGGACTGGCAGACGCATCGGAATCCGAGCGACGGGGAGATGTTTTCGCCCAGGCCTGGCTGTTTCGTGTGGCGCGGACGGTGGAGAATTTTGCCAGCAATACCGAAGTCCTGGCCGCAGTCGATGCCCATATTCAGGCAGAGCATGGCGAAACAGTGGATCTCAGGCGAGATCCGGTAACGCCGGAAAATGCTGATTACGAGGATATCCTGTCCGGAATGCGGGCCGCGAACAAGGTCTCCCTGTTCCGCTCCCTGGTAAATCAGCCGCCGTTACGCGGTCTGGCAAAAGCTCTGGCTGGATAATTCGCCCAAATATCGCTTCAGTCCGGCGTTTAACTGCCGATCACACATTTCAGGTATGATGACCCTGACTATGGGGCTTGCCTCGTCAGGATAATGGGGTTCCATGACGGCATTTATACGTTTTAAACACCAGGGCAAAATTCAGGAAATTCCCTGCAAGACTGTGTTGACCATGGGGCGGGATCGCAATAGTGATATCGTCCTGCCGGATCTCCATGCCTCACGCAATCATGCCATGATACGCCGCATCGGTCAGGGCGATTACTATCTGATCGACAGCGGCAGTTCCAATGGGAGTTTCATCAATCAGCAACGGGTGACCACGCCGCGACTGCTCAAGGACGGAGATCGTATCACCATGGGCCGGCTGGAAATGGAATTCAACCAGACCCAAAAAGACGAGGCGCTGGTCGATACCCTGTCGTTACAGGATACGCTGATTTCCGATACACCGGATATCCAGCAGATTACCATCCTGGTAGCGGATATTCGCGGTTTCACGGCGTTGTCGGAACAGGTGGATATCCGTACCCTGACCAAACTGATGAACAGCTGGTTTCATCAGGTCAGCGACAGTATCATCAAGCATGGTGGGATCGTCGACAAGTTCATTGGTGATTGTGTCTTTGCCCGTTGGGAGTCAGACAAGGATCAGCACAAAACAGTGTTGCAGGCCTTATCCGCGGCGAGCAGCATTAACCAGATCACGCGCAAGCTGAATGAAACATTTACTGAAGTCACCGAGCCAATCCAGATTGGTGTAGGGATCAATACCGGAGCGGCGTCAATGGGCGGCAAGGACAATAGCGCACTGGGTGACGCGGTCAATATCGCGTTTCGTCTGGAAAGTGCCAGCAAATTCCTTGGTACGGATATCGTTCTGAGTGAAACCGCCTATCAACATCTGCCGGCCAGTTTTATCGAAGGGCGGCGTCAGCACGTGCAGGTCAAAGGCAAGCGTGATCCAATTCGAATTTGTACGCTGGATTTCAGTGAAGTGGATCAGATACTGGCTGATATGCAATTAGGTGAGAAAGCCCTTTAGATCCTGTATCAGGTTTTCCATCTCCACCTTGATGCGATTGATAATAACAACAGCCCGATCAGCGTAGATAAGTTCTTCCGGATCCAGGTCGCTGGATTGTAAGACAGACTGGCCGCGTGCCACCGTTTCAGCTTCTGTATCATCAACAAACTGCGCGAGATAAACGTAGCTCTGCGCCAGACTGTTACTGACATCCTGATTCTGGCCGTGTAATTCCCATAATAGTAAATGGATCGCGCTTTTTATGTCGTCTTTATCGTAAGGTAACCTGGATAATGGGTGGGCATAACTACTGCTGTCTAACTGTGCCAGTAAGTGCCCGTATTCGGTGACGATATCCTGCGCAGCCTGTAGATTTTTTTCGTGGTGCTGATTCACAAATTTAGCCTCATGCTGTTTGTATCATCATAGACCTTAATAGGAAAAAATGAAATTCGCCTTAACGCTGTGGACTGTGCAATACCATCAATCGGGCAGATATTCTGGTCTGTTGGTTTTTGTTGCTTTACTATTGGGGCGTGAGTGTAAAAAGGAAATAATATGACGGATATTCTGCAACGGCTGACAGATTTATTAGCCCAGAATGAAGCGCAATTCATGACCTGGGCTCCTCCGGCCGTATTGCTGACCCTGGCCTTGCTGTTCAGCTATACCGCAATCAGAAACGGTTTGAAGGAATTGTCCTTGTACCTTGCGGTGCGAAAACTGGGGGTGGCAACGTTACGCAATATTGTCATTTCCGATGGCATGGATGGCAGGGTAATGATTGAGAATGTTGTCCTCACTCCGGGTGGAATTTATATTCTGCCCATCAAACGTTATTGTGGAATTATATTTGCCGCTGATAATATGGATACCTGGACCCAGGTAGTTGGCAAGCGAAGTTACAAATTCCCTAATCCTCTGCCGGAACTTGATACCTATGTTATAGCGATTCGGAACTTGCTACCGGATGTCAATGTCTCAGGCAGTATTCTGGTGACGCACGATGCCGAGTTTCCTAAAGGCAAGCCACAGCGAGTTGTTCCGATTAATGAAGCAGTAAAACTAGTTGATAATGTAAAGGGTGAGATATCAGCTCAACTCAGGTTGGCATGGGATAATCTGAAAGCGGCGGTGAAGGGCCTCAATGTAGAAGAGAAGCGGTCGATGAAGCAGCTTGATGATAGGAATAGCTATGCTTCTCAAATAGCCATCTCAATTGGCCTGGTTTGTGCTGCCGTGGCCTGGGTGATCTGGCGTTTTTGGAGTCAGGCATAGTATTAAAGGCAGTAATCGCATGATCAGCAAATTCCGAAAATGGTTGGAACAAACGCTGGAAAATGATTTCGCTACTTCCAGTGTTGACAAGCAGGAATTAATAAACATGGCAGCGGCAGTATTGTTTGTCGAAGTGATGCATGCTGATCATCAAGTTGATAAGCGCGAAAAGGACGTAGTAAAAAATGCCTTAATGGAGAGTTTTTCCCTTTCCAGACAGGATGCGGATGAATTGTTGAAACAGGCAGAAAATCGCGTCAGAGATGTCACCTCATTGCATGAATTTACGTCTTTATTACATGGCCGTTTGACTAATGAAGAAAAGGTCACATTAATAGAGCAAATATGGCGTATTATTCTGGCAGATGACGAAATCGATAAGTATGAAGAACATTTGGTTCGCCGTATCGCGGAATTACTTTATGTGAGCCACAAGGATTTTATCCGAGCCAAATTGAGCGCCCAGGGAGATCTTGGGTAAGAAATAGAATGAGTGGAGACAATCCGGTCCCGGAATTCTACTCGCCGGCATTCAGAATCAGTCCTTTTATTCGTGCAACCCGGAAAACAGCCAGAAATGTCAGAATGCCGAGGCTGATATACAGGATGTTAAGTCCAACTGCCATGAGGAACAAATGTAAATTGAAGCTGTTTTCAATCATCACCTGTCTCATACCTTCGAAGACATAGCTTGAAGGCAGGCTCCAGGCGACAGGCTGTAACCAGTGTGGTAGTACCTCAATGGGGTAGAAGATTCCACTTACTGGTGCAACTGCAAAAATAACAGCCCAGGCCAGATTTTCTACTCCCAGTCCGTAGCGCAGCACAATTGAAATGACAAACAGTCCTATGGCCCAACCCAGTACCAATAGATTGGCAAAGAATGCCAGTAATGGCAGGCCGATAGCGAAAATCGAATAGTGATATAAGGGAATGGCCAGCAATGCGGCTGCACCCACACCAATCACAGTGCGAATAAAACTAATCAGTAACAAGGTGATAATCAACTCATGCGGCCGCAGAGGTGAGACAAACAAGTGCCCGAGATTACGGGAATACATTTCTTCAAAAAATACGACTGATACCCCCAGTTGTCCACGAAACAACACATCCCATAACAACACAGCAGAAATAAACAATCCGGCAGCTTGTGCGACCCAGGAACTCTCTGTGACCAGAAACTGATTGATAAACCCCCATAAAATCATTTGCATCGTCGGCCAATATGCCAATTCAAGAATGCGTGGCCAACTATTACGCAACAAGTATGTGTAGCGTATCAACATGGCGCTGATGCGTTGCAGTGGTTTTAATGTGTGGTGGGTTTGCATGGTGTATTAACTGACATCAGGAACCATGTCGTGCCACTTCCAGAAAGACCTGTTCAAGATTAGAGGTTCCATACTTGCTCAATAAATGTGCAGGTGTATCCTGATCGATAATCTGGCCATGTCGCATAATAATTACGTCGCTACACATCCGTTCCACTTCAACCATATTATGAGAAGCCATAAACAGGGTGGCGCCGGTTCGTTGTTGATAGGTTTTAAGATAGTGACGGATGCGGTCAGCCGAGTCAGGATCCAGTGAGGCAGTTGGTTCATCAAGAAACAAAACTTCAGGTTGATTAAGCAGTGCTTTCGCCAGTTCAACCCGCGTTTTTTGCCCGGCCGAAAGAGATCGATGAGGTCGCGGCAGGAATTCAATGATTTCCAGTTCTTCTGCCAACTGGTGGATTCGTTGTGCTCGGTTCGGAACCGCGTAGAGGCGGGCATAGACGTTGAGATTTTCGCGTACCGAAAGGCGTCCCGGTAAGTCGACATAGGGAGAAGTGAAATTTATCCGTTCCAGGACGCGGTAACGATGAGACAAAATATCCTGACCCAGTACAGATATTTTTCCGCTGCTGGGCAGGAGCAATCCAAGCAGCATCGCGATGGTGGTGGTTTTTCCGGCCCCATTCCCACCAAGTAATGCAGTTGTGCTGCCTTTCTTGACCTGGAAGGAAATGTCGGCCACGGCACGGATCTCACCAAACTGTTTACATAGATTGGTGACATGGATAACGGTGTCAGGATTCAAAGTGGTATTCACTGTCTATCTAGGTTAGAGTTGATAACAAATTGCACACCTGTCATAAAGGGGAAGATACTCCTGCAATGATCAGGAAATTTTGAAGCTGCAGCGTAACCAAAGACTACTTGAGAAATAATAAGGCGTAAACTACGGATGCAATAATGCAGCGGCTTTTAAGACTCATTGTCTCCCTCATGCTTGGCCTGGCTCTCACTGCAATCGGCAGTCCACTTGAACCGACAGTGATGGCTCAGGAATCGCCACCGGTCAAGCAACGCCTGGCACGGGGGCTGTTTTCGACCAGTATTGTCGATCGCGAACCGGTTGATCAGGTACTCATTCTGAGTAATGCAGTTAATCAGATCTATTTTTTCACCGATCTGCGTCATTATCAGGGCCAGACCATCACCCATCGTTGGGAATATGAAGGTGAAGTGATAATGGAGAAGACCTTTGAGGTGGCTGGTCCCCGTTGGCGTGTTTATTCCCAGAAGGATCTGGAACCTGATATGACCGGTACCTGGACCGTGGTAGTTAGTGATGGTAAGGGCTGGCCGATTTACGCCGAGCTATTTCAATATGTTGAAAAAGTACCCGGAGGCGACAAGGGTATTATTCTGCCGATTGAGGAGTGACTTCCTGCTTGGTATCGCCTTCATCACTAATGGATGAACGAATTGTCGATTCGAGCGCGGAAATTTTCTTTTTCCATTCTTCCAGTAATGAGTTGTGCCTTTCCTCGGCCTCGAGCCTGAGTTTTTGCTCTTGTTGGCGACGTGCACTTTCCGAAATAGCAGGTAATTTGGGCTTGGCAATAGCTGCCTTTTGTTTGTTATCCACAGGTTGACGAGTCGCCAGTGCTGGTTTTTTCTCGTCAGGTTGGAAAATAAACAGGCCAACACCGATCCCAATGGCAATTAAGATACTGGCGGCGATGGCAAAAACCCGGACTTTACGTTGTTTGTTCGCGTTGCTTTGTTCTTCAAACTTGCGGCTAATCGTTTCGGTCAGTTCTACCTTGGTTATCGGGACGTAATCTTCTTCTTCTGGTGTCTCAATCTTGAAGGACGGCAACTCATTGACTTCCTCTACCAGTTCAACAACAGAGTCTTCCTGTTTTTCTACATCTTCCGGTTGGACGGTTGGTTCCTTGAAAATAAAGATATCTTCGTCACCTTCCAGAATAATTCGATTACCGACGCGCCGTAAGGTCGCCTTTGACAGTGACATGCTTTCGGCTTGTTGGCGCGCTTCCTCTTCCTGGCGGGCCTTTTCCGCCGCTTCAAGTCGGGCCTTGATGGCCTCTGCTTTACGTCGCATCTCGTCGGCTTTTTTCTGCTTGACGATGCGAAGTGCCTGTTGTCTGCGCTTGTCTGATTCTTCCTGTTTTTTACGTTCGGCTTCGGCAAGACGTCGTTGTTCCTTTTCCTTGGCACGTCGCTGCTGATCTTCGGCTTCAGTTTGTTGGCGTGCTTTTTCCTGTTTTATGCGTTCGGCCTCGGCGCGTGCTTCACTAACCTGGGATTCCAGCAACTGGCGTGTCGATTGAATTTCGTTGCGGAGTCGTTCGGCTTCTTCCATAGCCTGACGACGTATCAGGTCAGCTTCTTTTTCCGCTTCCATTGCTTTCAAACGGGCCAGCTCTTCTGCCTGCCGCCGTGTCTCTTCCAGTAACCGTTGTTGCTGTTCACGTTCCTGTGAAGCAATCTGGGCTGCTTTTTCTTCGACTTCCTGGCGCGCGGAAGCCATTTCTGCCCGTAATTGCTCGGCTTCATGTAGAGCGGCTTGACGTATCCGTTCAGCTTCAGACTTGGCTTTTTCACGTACTGCTTCGAGTGTGGCGCGATGTTGCTGTGCCTGTTTGGCTTGAACTTGCTGGGCTTCCTGTTCCAGCCTTGACTTGGCTTCTTCCATTTCCCTGCGAAGTTGTTCAGCTTCTTCCTGTGCTTTGCGGCGAATCTCCCGTGCTTCAGCTTCCGCCTTTTTGCGTGCCTCGGTGGCTTGTTTGGCGGCTTCTGCCGCGACCGCCCTGGCATGATTCAAAGCACCATCAAGATCGGACTGGCGCCTGGCGTTGGCATCAGCTTCGGCTTTGAGTTTTTGGAGTTCCTCTTCAGCTTTTCGTTTGGCGGCTTTTGCTTCGAGTTTGAGCTTGGCGGCTTTCTCCTCGGCCTCCTTGGCGCGTTTGGATTCTTCCTTGAGCCGTTGTTTTTCCGCTTTCAGTGCAGCTTCACGTTTACTGACTTCTTCTTCCTGTAAGCGTCTGATCTCGGCTTCCGCTTTACGCTTGGCGGCTTCAGCATCGGAAGCTTTCTTCGCCAGAGCTTTCGCTTCCTGTTTGACGTTGTTGGCTTCTTTCTGGATTTTAACTGCCTTTGCTTCGGCAGCCTGTTGGGTTTTCTTGGCCGCGATGGTTTTGCGGTTTTCCGCCTTTTTTGCTACCGGCGTGGCAACATTTGCAGCAGGGAGGGTAAGTTTGTGTTTCTTCAGACCGTCTTCCAGAACAAAACAGTTCAGCCCATGTTGGGTCAGGAGGAACGCGGCGGCGGCACTGCGATGGCCGTCATCACAAATCAGAATGTAATCACGCTGGTCGTTTAGACCTTCCAGCTTGACGCGCAACATGGTGAGCGGGATATTGACCGAGCCTTCCACCTTTTGTTGCATGAACTCATCATGTCGACGGACATCGATGATCAGACTGCCGCTATTAATTTTATCCAGTGCTGCTTTCTCATCAATCTGATTGATTAACGGTGCAGCCAGATCGGTCATGAAATCTTTCTTGCCGAGACGCATCAAGATGCCATCTTCCAGCATGCTAATCGTCGCATTACGCACGCCACCAGTGATGAGGGCCTCTTCCCCAAATCCATCACCGGCATTCAGGACGGCAAGCTGTACATCCTTGGCCTTTGGCGCAGGACGACGAGAGACGGCACAACGACCACTGCGGATGATATAGTAATAATCGTTTTTATCTCCCTGTTGTATGATGATATCCCCCTTCTTTGCAGGGACTTCTTCAAGTTTCATCAGCAGGGTCTGGATCTTATCGGTAGGTAGTTTGAGAAAGGCGCGCGATTGTAAAAAGCGTAACATCCAGGCGCTGTCATCATCCGCACCAAGCTCCGAGACTTCAATTAAGCCTGAAGTATCCTCTTCCATCACGATTTCGAGTAAATCGCTGTCGATGTAGAGTAACTTGCAGTTGGTTTTGGTTTTGGCAGTACCCTGACGTGGCAGAGCCGGGGCGATGGGATGTTTGGCCTCCTCGGTTCTGGCCTTGATGATATTCCCCCGCACCTTACCGGTCGCGGTTACTTCAAGCTGGCCATTTAACAGGTAAATGACGCGCTTATCCCGTTCCCCCTGGCGGAACACAATACGACCGGCTGGTAAATCCTCTACCGTGGATTTGCTTGCCAGCTCATCCAGCTTGTCGAGAGTCAGGCTGCCCAGCGGTTCCAGGGTTTTGAGAAGTTTTTTGTCGATCGAATTCTTGCCGAGGGCCATTTTTGGGTGCTCAGGGGGGTTAAGACTCGATAATTCTATAATTAAAGAGTGATTGTTCTTATATATAAATCGGCCTAATCTTGGCACACATTAGGCTCGTTTTAATTTAGTTCATGTCAGGCAATTAAATTGTGAAATTGCTCACAAAGACCAGTAAAATCAACTACTACCGGTCAGAATTGTCGCCGAAAAGCAAATTCTATCCCCTCCCTGGAGCCACCGTACCATTTTACGTCGATGGAACCGGTAGCATCAGTTTTCAGACTCAAGCCCGCATAATAGCCGAGGGGTTCGTCCTCATTGAAAGGGGTGATCTGCTCAAGGTTGCCGCTGACACGCTGTTCGCCATCGATGTAGGTGAGGCTAACGCCTGACAGCACGGAAACTCTGGCAAGCGGTGCCAGGATGAGATCCACGCCTACCTGTCCCGTGTGCCAGACAACATCGGCGGCCTGATCGGTACTTTTCCCTCCGGTAGACTGGTAGTCATAGGCAAATAGCAGACCGAGCTGGAGCGATGACCGGGCTATCAACTGGGCATGCAGGTCAAAGCCGAGGCCATAACCCGTCGTATTTTTTGCAGCGGGTAGCGGATTAGACGCCTGGCTGAGATCCAGGTAAGCAAGCCGTAAACCCCCTTTCAGCGAGGCGCCAAAACTTTCATGCCAGACCGCGAGCAAGCGGGTCGTAGTGGTTTCCCGCACGACAACGGGATAGGCCCACTCTGTATCAGTGTGCTCGATAAACAAGGCAAAATCACTGGCCTGTGTATCAATGTCTGCCCAACCAGTGGGGCTATGCAGACAGATCAGCAGGAGACCTGGAGTCAGACGCAACAGTCTGTGAAACGGGCGTCGATTTTGCATATACAAAAGTAGGTGGCGGCTTTTACTTGCCGGGGTGATTGGCATAATATGAATGTTAAGCAACCAATGCAATGAAGGCCATTATCAGTCGGAATCAAAATTCAAGGAGAAGGGAGACCGCATATGGCGGAACAGAAAAAACAAGCAGCCAACGTCACAGCTTCCTCCAATGAACTCAGCACTGAGGAACGCCGTCTCCAGGCCTGGGGGATGGACAGTGATGACAAAAGTGAGCAGAAAAACAGAATCGGGATACGTTCACTTCAAAAGCGGGGTCTGACAGCAGGTCATCCCTTTGCCCATGTGCTCTGGCTGGATCGCTGGCTGGTGCAGAAGTTGCTCAATTACGCAGGGCAGCCAGCAGTAAGTATCTGTCTGTGGGATGGTCGTGAGGTGAATTCCTGTGAAGCGCCTGTAGCTGAACTGACCATTCATGACCGGGCGGCCTTGTTTAAATTGATAGCCGATCCGGAGTTGCATTTCGGGGATCTTTACAGCAGCGGCCGGGTTGATGTGAAGGGGGATCTGGTCCGGTTTCTGGAAGTGGTCTATGCCAGCTTGCGGGAGATTGAACAGACCAGCCTGTTGCGGCGCATCATCATCTGGTTGGGGCATCGGCGCATCGCCAATTCTTTATCGAAAGCCCGCGACAATATTTATCACCACTATGATATTGGTAACGATTTTTATGAAATGTGGTTGGATAAGGAGGTCATGCAATATACCTGTGCGTATTTTTATGATCCCGAAATCAGTATCGAGGACGCACAGGTTGCCAAACTACATCATGTCTGTCGCAAACTGCAGTTACAGCCAGGTGATACCGTGGTGGAAGCCGGTTGTGGCTGGGGCGGACTGGCGCGTTTTATGGCCAGACATTATGGTGTCAAGGTCAAGGCCTATAACATTTCCCACGAACAAGTGAAGTACGCGCGACAAAAAGCGGAAGCGGAAGGATTATCCCGGCAAGTCGAGTATATCGAAGATGATTACCGTAAAATCGAAGGCAAATTCGATGTCTTTGTCTCGGTTGGTATGTTGGAGCATGTCGGCACCCGTGACTACGAAGTATTGGGTGACGTGATCAACCGCTGTTTAAAAGCGGATGGACGTGGCTTGATTCATACCATTGGGCGCAACAAGGCTGGCCCCATGAATGCCTGGATTGAGCGGCGCATATTCCCCGGCGCCTATCCTCCTACCTTGCGTGAGATGATGGATATTTTTGAGCCGAACCGCTTTTCGGTGCTGGATGTGGAAAACTTGCGTTTGCATTATGCCAGGACTCTCGAACATTGGTTGCAGCGTTATGAATCAAATGTTGAGGCAGTAACCGAAATGATGGATCCGGCGTTCGTTCGCGCCTGGCGCTTGTATCTTGCCGGTTCAATTGCTGCTTTTACCATCGGTGAACTGCAGTTGTTCCAGGTGGTGTTTACCCGGGCCAACCATAATCAACTGCCATGGTCACGTGCGTACCTCTACAATAAAGAAAATTCAACAAGGGAAAACCATGAGACAGGTTGATGTGTTAATCGTTGGCGGTGGGCCGGCAGGTTCAACCCTGGCGTGGGCGCTACGCAACAGTGGCCTGGGTATTGCCATCCTCGATAAGAAGAGCTTCCCCCGTGACAAGGTGTGTGCCGGCTGGGTTACCCCGGCCGTGATGGAGGAACTCCAGATCGACCTGGATGATTATGCAAGCCAACATACGCTGCAACCGATCAGTGGTTTTCGGGTAGGGCAACTGGGGAAGAAGCAGGTCGAAACCCATTATCAGGATAAACCGGTCAGTTATGGTATCCGGCGGCGAGAATTTGATAATTATCTGTTACAACGCTGCGGGGCGGAATTATGGTTGGGTGAAGCATTCAAATCGATGCAACGACAGGATGACGGCTGGCTGATCAATGATGACATCAAGGCCAGGCTGGTTGTCGGGGCAGGAGGACACTTCTGTCCTGTCGCCCGGGCGATTGGTGCCAAGCTGGGGCGGAGCGAACAGGTGGTAGCCGCCCAGGAAATCGAGTTCCGGATGACACCAGCGCAGCAACAGGCTTGCCAGGTCGACGAACAGCTACCGGAACTGTTTTTTACCCCGGATCTGACGGGCTATGGCTGGGTGTTTCGCAAAGGCGAATATTTGAACGTTGGTCTTGGCCGGGAGGATAATCATAAGCTATCAGAGCATGTGCAGAAATTCTGTGAGTTCCTGAAACAGCAAGGCAAGATCCCCCAGGACACGCCGGAAAAATTCCACGGCCACGCCTATCTACTCTATCCTCATGCCCTGCGCGATGTGATTAAAGACGGCTTGTTACTGATTGGTGATGCTGCCGGGCTGGCGTATCCGCAAAGTGGTGAAGGCATTCGGCCGGCAGTGGAATCGGCGCTGTTGGCAGCCGACGTGATCCACAATAGTCACGGGAATTTCAGTCAGGCAAACTTGCGCCCTTACTCTGAGCATCTGGTTGCGAGGTTTGGTGAACGTCAGCCCAGCCCCGGTTTACTGGAGCGATTACCGCTCGGTTTCAAGCAGGCCCTGGCAGGGCAACTCATGCAAACCCACTGGTTTACCCGTCATATTGTGATGGATCGCTGGTTTCTGCATATGCAGCAAGCACCACTGGTCGGTCAGGCTGGCAACGGAACCCCAACCCCTTAACATTGGATTCACGGTTGTTACTGGCGTTTAAGCCAACGTTGGTCAAACTTGTCCAGGATTTTAGGGAGCAGCTGGGAGGAGAGTAATCCCGTTGCCGCCACTTCGGTTAACGGGGTAGGGGCCCCGGTTTTGTTATGACCGATGTTCTCCAGTCGTGCTTTTAGTGGCGGCATTGTTTCCGTCAGGTTGTCCGGCCTGTTGATGGTGGCCAGCAACAAATTTCGTGCTTCCTCCGCGGTAAGGCTTTTCTGCACGACCTGGGGCATCTGACGATACGGGGCATAGCGACTGGCATCAGGACGTCGCATGATTTGCTTGATTTTCGGCCAATATTTCTGTTCCAGAAAAGCCCGGGTAATTATCTCCTGCGACATCACGCCGGCCAGATCACGATCATTGACCAGTTCCTGGGCATAGCGGTCGGCCTCCAGTTCATCCTGGCGCAGGGCAAAAAAGGCCAGTTTGCGATAGAAGGGCGAATAGACTTTATAAAAACCACCCAACAATTTGTGTCCCGACGAGGCCTGTTTCGTGTAGCTGTCGCCATAAATACGCCAGATGCCAGCCAGCTGATAAAACCAACCACTAAGGCGGTTATGTTTTCCACTGGCCTGTCCGATACGGCGTGCCAGGAGTGCCCGAAAGTGAGCGGGTGGCAGGCTTAACAACATTGGCAACCCAATGCTGAGCGTGTTGTTGGTCAAGACCGGCCATCCATAACGCGGGATTCGATAGAGCTGGATATCGAAGTCACTGCGCAGCACAATCCGATGGACTGTGGCGCGTCCATAGTGGTTTTCCAGTTCATCAACCAAATCGAGCAAACCTGGCGCGATGGCGTGATCGATAGGCAGACCAGGCGGAGGTTGGAGCGGGGTGCGCAGGGTCAACCAGGAAAAGATAGCCCCCAGCAGGACCACCAGAATATTCACTGCCACCAGCGACCAGTCAATGACGGTTGCCGCGGTTGCGATTTGTTCCGGTAAACCTAGCAGGAGCAAAAGCGCCAGTAGCGGCAGACCAAACAGCAACAGTAAACCCGGCAGGGCACCGAGCAGCGCCAGGATATTGGCCATGACAGGGAAGCGCATCACCAGCGGTTGCAACAGCCGCCTGAGATTCAGCCATTGCAGGGCATTTGCTAGTCGGGATGATAAATGATGGGAGTCGACAGCCATAGTTGGGTAACCTGTGATGTTATAGTCATCGGCATTTATTGGGCTAACTTAAAGCAATGGCGCAGGAAAATTTTGGCACCGTTCACATTTCGACCCTAACCATGCTGGCGCAGCGTGCGCAGCTCACCCTGGGTAGCCTTCTGTTGCTCGGCGTTAGTTTGGTTGGTTGTTCCGCACCGACTGATGATGAAACCCGTCTGCGACACCAGCTTGAGCAAGTGGCAGCGGCGATTGAACAACATGATCGGGAAACCGTCTTGCAAGTTCTGGCGGAGGATTTCCGAACCTTCCAGGGACAGGTGGCCCAGGACATCAACCGGATGCTGTTGCTTCAGTTCCGGCAGAACAAGCACATTGAGGTATTTCTGTATGACGTTGAGGTAACGCTGTTACCGCTCGTGGCGGATGTTGAATTACAGGCCTTGCTGATGGGATCAAGTCAATGGCTACCTGAGCGGGGCCGACGTTATCAGGTGCAACTGCGGTGGCACAAGCAAAACGACGATTGGCGTCTGAGCCGGTTGAGCTGGCAACCTGTTGTGTTGACACAGTAAGGTAAGGGTCAGCTTTCTTCGGCCGAGACCGATTCCCGGTTATTCGCAATAATGGTATGGGTATGTAAGGGAAAAGCGCCTTTCTGGCGGTCTTCAAAGAAACGTTGCAGGGTGAAGTGAATCGTCCGAAAGGCCAGTTCCTGCCAGGGAATATGTTCTTCCCGAAACAGTTTGACTTCCAGTGTTTCCTCCCCGGCGGAGAACTCAAGATCGTTCAGGCTGGCCCGGTACAGCATATAGACCTGGTCGATATGGGGCAGGCTGATCACAGTGTAGAGCTGCTGGATTTCAAGGTTGGTATTGGCTTCCTCGCGGGATTCCCGTGCGGCGGCCTCTTCCGTCGTTTCGCCGGTCTCCATGAAACCCGCTGGCAGGGTCCAGAGGCCGTAACGCGGCTCGATTGCCCGTTTGCATAGCAAGACCTGATCCCTCCAGACGGGCAGGGTCCCGGTGACGATTTTCGGATTCTGATAGTGGATTGTGTGACAGCTGATACACACGTGGCGAGGTCGATTATCACCCGCAGGGATCTTAATCGTGACAGGTTGGCCGCACTGGTTGCAGTACTTCATGGCTTGCTAAATTTATACCTGGATGTATTGCCTGTGAAGCGATGCCCGAGCTAGGAGCTATTCAGCCAGGCTGCCCATTCTGCATGGAGTGAGACATCCACCTCATCTTCGCGGGCCCGTTGCTGCAGATGATGTTGCAAATCATGCAGTAACTGGCTGTCCATCAGCATCGGGTGCGCGGCTAGCTGGCTGTGCAACAACCGATAAACCAGTTTCAGCTCAGCCAGGGTGTACTCATCGAGAGGCTGCATCAGGCTCTCATTTCTTCTGGCCCGGCTGGACAAACCCCTGGGGCAACTGACCGAAATCCCCCTCACCGAATAGAAAACCGATCATGTGCTTTTCGATCAGCTCCAGGCTGCCCGGATCCGCGGTGCTGAGCCGGTTTTCATTGATAATGGTGGTGAGACGTTCGAGCCATTGTTTCCAGCCTTCTTCCGAAACATTCTCAAATATCCGCTGTCCCAAATCCCCCGGATAGGGGGGGGATTCCAGGCCCGGCGCTTCACGTTTCAGGACCTGGCAGAAAACCATGCGTGACATATTGTGTACTCCGCTGTCTAACTTTACATTAAGGGTTGAGATGTACCCTTATTCCCGGTAACCTTACGAATTACCTAGTATTTCACTCGGATATTATCCGAGGCCCTCGGTTTGAGTGCAAGCCGAGTCAAATTCAGGAGTGTGATCATGACACAAGCAACAAGCGCAAGCTATAACCCCAGCATCACCGAGGCCGACCTCACAGTGTCCAGTCTGGCAGCGGAACAACTCGCGGGCCTGTTGGCGAATCCGGATGTGGAGGCGCAAGGCATACGGGTGTTCGTGTCCGGCGGGGGGTGTGGCGGCATGACCTATGGCATGACTTATGCCGAATCTATCGATGAACGCGACAAGGTGCTGGAAGGCGACGGTTTTAAAATTGTGGTTGATGCCATCGCCATGAGTTATCTCAAGGGCTGCGATATCGATTTTACCCAGGACGGCCTGAACGCCTCCTTCGTGTTTAACAATGTCTTCCAGAGCGTGGGCGGCAGCGGTGTCTGCGGTGCCTGCGGGGCTGCCGGCGGCGGTTGCGCTTGATCCATACCATCATCGACCCCTGGGTCGGTCATTCTCATCATGCCGGAGTTAGCCCGCATTCTGGTGATCGCGCCGCATGGAAGCTATCGAACCAGTGCCTTTATCGCTGCCGCACATCGGCTGGAGGTCAAGGTATTGCTGGTCTCGGAAGGCAAGCATTCGATTGTCAGTGACTATGCGCGGGGTTTGCATGTCGATTTCAACGATCAGACCGCTGCGCTGGATCTGATTCTGCAGGAAGCTGCCAGAGAGCCCGTTGCCGGCATCATTGCCACGGATGACAGTACGACTGAACTGGCGGCCCGGGCGGCACAGATACTGGGTTTGCCCCATAATCCGCCTGCTGCGGTGCATCTGGCCCGCCGCAAGGACCGGGCCCGTGCCTGCCTGGCTGCCGCGCAGGTTTCCGTGCCCCGTCATTGGTGTCTCAATCCTGACCTGCCCCTCACCCCACAGATGGATGAAATTGACTATCCGGCGGTGGTCAAGCCGGTGGGATTGTCCGGCAGCCGGGGAGTCATTCGGGTCAATTCACCAGGCGAGTTGCACCAGGCCGTTCAACGCATTCAGGCCATGCTGCAGCAGGAACACCAGTTGGAGCCGGACGCGGCGCGTGTCTTGCTGGTGGAAGCCTATGTGCCCGGCACGGAAGTGGCGGTGGAGGGGATGCTGACAGCGGGAAAATTGCAGTTGTTGACGGTCTTCGACAAGCCGGACCCGATGGAGGGCCCCTATTTCGAGGAAACCTACTACACCATGCCCTCAAGGCATGATCCGGCACTGCTGACCGCACTGCAGGATTCGGTTCAGGCCGCTTGCGAGGCTTATGGCCTGCGGGAAGGCCCGGTGCATGCCGAATGTCGTTTCAATGACGAAGGGGTCTGGATTCTGGAAGTGGCGGCTCGCACCATCGGCGGTCTGTGCGGGCGGTTGCTGCAATTTGGCACCGGTTACAGTCTGGAGGAACTGGTGCTGGCACAGGCGATGGGAAGACCCCTGGCCGTTGGAACTGACCGGCTAGCCGGCGGCGGTGTCTTGATGATCCCCATTCCCCGGGCCGGGATCCTGAAACGCGTGGAAGGCATTCTCGCAGCACAGCGGATTTGTTACATCGAGTCAGTTGAAATCCAGATCCGTGAAGGGCATGAACTGGTTCCCCTGCCGGAAGGGTCCAGTTATCTCGGTTTTATTTTTGCCCGTGCCCCGACGGCGGCGCTCGCCGAATCCGCCTTACGAGCCGCTCACGCCTGTCTGAATATCGTGGTGGCACCCTTGTGGAAAGTGAATGTGGCCTGAAACCAGGAGAAAGATCGTGACAACCATTTCTGCCCCCGCCAGTTACCGGCTGATGGAAACCCGCTTACAGGAAAAGCTCGCCGATGGCACCACACGCTGCAATTTGTGTTTATGGCGCTGCAAACTGAAGCATGGCCAACGCGGCTTTTGTCAGGCCCACGTCAATCGCTACGGTACGCTGTACAACCTGTCTTACGGTATTCTTTCCGCCATCGACACCGGACCCATCGAGGACAAACCGGTACGCCACTTTCGACCCGGGACACGGGTACTGTCGGTAGGCAGTTACGGCTGTAACTTTCGCTGCGGCGGCTGTCATAACCTGGAAATTTCCTGGGGGGTTACCGCGCTGGATGAACTGGCCCGGGGTCAGTCGACGGCGGCGTTTGTCACGCCGGAGCAACTGGTGACCACGGCGCAGCAGCACGGGGTGGAAGGCATTGCGTTTACCTATTCCGAACCAGCGGTGTGGCTGGAGTATGTGCTGGATGTATCACAACTGGCCAAGGAAGCAGGGCTGTATACGGTGTATGTATCGAACAGTTTTGTTACCGATGAGGCGCTGGAACTGATGGCGCCGTGGGTGGATGTGCTGTGTTCGGATATTAAAAGTCTTGAGGATGGGTTTTATCGCGAGATTTGTCCCACCGCCAGTGTACAGCAGGTTCTGGGTTCGATAGAGCAGGCCCGGCAACTGGGGATCCACGTTGAGACCCGTACCAATATTATTCCGCAACGTAATGATGATCCTGCCATGCTGGAACAGATTGCCTGCTGGATCCGGGATCATCTGGGCGCTGACAGTCCCTGGCATATCACGCGTTTCTTCCCCGCCTATAAACTGGCCCATTTGCCAGAAACGCCTTCGGAGATCATGTGGCAGGCACATGCTGCGGCAACTCGCCTTGGCCTGGAACATGTCTATGTCTACGATGACAAGGGATGTGACTGTGCCGAAAGCAACTTGCCCGTCAGTGCCTATCTGGAGGGTGACGCAACTGCAATTCATGCGGTGAAGAAATGTTCGGCCTCCTGTTGCGGTGAACAAGGAATTGTGTTGAAAAAATATGAAGCAGCAATCGATCCCAAACAGTCGGATTGATCTCGCTGGTTTGTCATGTCATACGTTCTAGTCCCACCTGTTTGATAATTTGTGAATTTAAAACACAAATAACGTAAGCTTGCGATAGGTCAATAAGCGGACGTTTGTCGCGCATTATTATTTACCATTATCTGAAGTTAACAGGGGGCTTGCTTGAGCAACTCGATTCATCCTACCGCCATTATTTCCGAGCAGGCCCAGCTGGGAGACAACAACACGATCGGGCCCTATGTGGTGATTGAAGACGATGTGGTGATCGGCAATGGCAATTCAGTCCTGACAGGGGCGGTATTGAAACACGGCCTGAGGATGGGCGATGACAATACTGTCCATGAATATGCCGTGATTGGCGGCTTGCCGCAGGATCTGGGATTTGATTCGGCCACCCCCAGTAATGTGACTATCGGCAATGGCAATACCCTGCGGGAATATGTGACCGTACACCGGGGCAGCAAGGCTGAAGCAGCCACCCGGCTGGGTGACAACAATTACCTGATGACGCAGGTGCATCTGGCCCATGATTGTGTGCTTGGAAATCAGGTCATCATTGCACCCGGTACCGGTCTCGGCGGTCATGTCCATGTGGCTGACCGGGCGTTTATCTCCGGCGGTGTTATGGTGCATCAGTTTGTTCACATCGGCACACTTGCCATGATCGGCGGCAATGCCAAAATCACCCAGAATGTGTTGCCCTATATGATTACGGACGGGGTGCCGGGAACGGTGCGGGGGCTCAATCTGGTCGGGTTGCGTCGGGCCGGTTTTTCCCGGGCCGACATGCAGATATTGAAGCAGGCCTATCAGCTTATCCATCGATCGGCGCAGCCGCAACAAGTGATCCTCGACGATTTACGGGAAATAGCCAGTCCCTACGCGCAACACCTGGCGGAATTTATTGCTGGCTCAAGTCGCAGTTTTCATCGTGAGAAATAGCGCCAGGGAGGGTATGGCTTTATTTTCGGGGCCAGGCAACGGTAAAATGCCCCCATTTATGACACACGGATCAGTAGTACTTCGATCATATCGGGCTTTTCAGTTGTGATCAGTTTCTTGCTCATTGAGCGAGACCCGCTCGATGGTCCGTTTTTTTAAGGAATACTCGAATTATGGATTCAGCCAAGACATTACCAAGAGACAAAAAAGCCAGTTACAGCTATGAAGAGTTGCTGGAATGTGGTCATGGCCGGCTTTTTGGTCCAGGCAATGCCCAATTACCCTTGCCACCGATGTTGATGTTCAATCGGATCACCACGATTAGCGAAGCAGGTGGGGTGCACGGTAAGGGGCAGGTTGTCGCCGAGCTGGATGTGACGCCTGATCTCTGGTTTTTTGATTGTCATTTTGAGGGCGATCCGGTGATGCCGGGCTGTCTGGGTCTGGATGCCATGTGGCAACTGGTAGGTTTTTATCTGGGCTGGCTTGGTGGCCCGGGCCACGGGCGAGCGCTGGGTGCCGGCGAGGTCAAATTCACCGGCCAGGTCACGCCGAACGGTAAAAAAGTCACGTATTATATCGACCTCAAGCGGGTCATCATGCGCAAACTGTTTATGGGTATTGCCGATGCCAGAATGGAAGTCGATGGACGTGAAATCTATACCGCCAAGGATCTGCGGGTTGGCCTGTTTACCTCAACCGAAGGTTTTTAAATCGTCATGTCCCAACGCCGCGTTGTTGTCACCGGGTTAGGTATTGTTTCCAGCATTGGTAATAATAAGACCGAAGTCACGGAAGCCCTGCGGACGGGCAAGTCCGGTATCGAATTTTGTCAGGAGTATGCTGATCTCGGTTTCCGTTCCCATATTCATGGTCCGATTCGCCTTAATTTGGCAGAGAATATCGATCGCAAGTTGTTGCGCTTCATGGGCGACGGGGCGGCATTTAATTATCTGGCGATGGCGGAAGCCATTGCGGATGCAGATCTGGAAGAAAGCGAGGTCTCGAACATTCGCACCGGCCTGGTGATGGGATCAGGCGGACCATCCACC
Source organism: Thiohalomonadales bacterium (assembly GCA_040235565.1). Classification (GTDB taxonomy): domain Bacteria; phylum Pseudomonadota; class Gammaproteobacteria; order UBA6429; family Thiohalophilaceae; genus JAHEIJ01. The sequence goes on from JBECLA010000078.1 coordinate 26,420, forward strand.
TCCAATATTGTGCAGGCAGCGGATATTCTGCGCGAGAAAGGCCTGAAACGTGTCGGGCCCTACATGGTGACCCGTACCATGTCGAGCACCAACTCAGCGTGTCTCGCCACCCCGTTCAAGATCAAGGGGGTGAATTATTCCATCAGCTCTGCCTGTTCGACCAGTGCCCACTGTATCGGGCATGGTGCCGAGTTGATTCAGATGGGAAAACAGGATGTGGTCTTCGCGGGTGGCGGCGAAGAAGTCCACTGGACCATGACCGTGCTGTTTGACGCCATGGGTGCGTTGTCCTCCAAATACAACGCTGCGCCGGAAACCGCCTCACGTCCTTATGATGTCACCCGCGATGGATTTGTGATTTCCGGCGGCGGGGGGGTCCTGGTGCTGGAAGAACTGGAACATGCCAGGGCTCGCGGGGCAAAAATCTATGCCGAACTGGTTGGTTATGGTGCGACGTCGGACGGTTATGACATGGTACAACCCTCTGGCGAGGGGGCTGTGCGTTGTATGCAGCAGGCGATGGCCACTGTTGCTGCGCCCATCGATTACATCAATGCGCATGGGACCAGTACCCCGGTAGGTGATATTCGAGAACTGGAAGCGGTGCGTGATGTGTTTGGCGATCGAATTCCGCCGATTGCCTCAACCAAGTCTTTGACCGGCCATGCCCTGGGTGCAGCAGGGGTGAATGAAGCCATCTATTCCCTGCTGATGCAGGAAGCAGGGTTTATTGCCGCTTCAGCCAACATCACTGAACCGGACCCCGGTGCCGAAGGCTTTTCCATAGTGCGTGAACGCCAGGACAACGTCACCCTCAATACCATCATGTCGAACAGCTTCGGTTTTGGTGGTACCAATGCCACGCTCATTTTCCAACGCTTGACTGATTAATCATCCTCTTCAATGATATCCAGCCTGTTTGATAACGGGAACACAGGACAGAAGTGTATCGGTTAATTACCTGACCCGTGATGTACAAAAATTGTTTGTTACCCCTCTGACCTGATGCTTGACTGCCGGAATTCGGCAGCTACCGTGTTATTCATTCGGACTGGTCGATTGCCTGGGTTTTTTACGTCCCAGCAGATAATGAGATACATTGATATCCAGCGTGTCCACGAAACTCAGATTAATGGCATCCACCACGATGACCAGTCGTTGATAACGTGCGTGGAGGGGAATGAACAGGTAACGGTTATACAGTTCCGGATGAATCTGGAAGAACGCATGCAGTTGTTGTTTGCCGGCGGGATCCGATTCCAAGTGCTGATACAACTGATCACTCTGCTGTTTGAGGATTTGCAGACTTTCTCCATCAAACTTTTTGTACAGTTCAGTGAAGAGATACAAGGGTGTGCCACTTGAAACCGCCTGAGCCAGATATTTCTGCTGTGCTTCCATATCCAGTGGCAGATCGACATAAATCGGCACGGGTGTTTTATCGCCATAGCTTTTCAAGCTGCTTCGAGGTACACCGACTTTGATGAGTTCTATGCCTGACACGGGGGTGAAGTACTTCAAGGTATACACCACAGCCACAGGCCGTTCAGTGTAAGTGACCCAGACACCCCAGGTTAACGCGATGGCCTGGGCGAGGCCGATCAGGCTGAGGTCCAGTTTAAGGCCGGGTTTACCAGGTTGGTAGACGATCAGGGTCAGCAGGGGGCCGAGTACCAGCGTCACCCCGACGATGATCCTGAAGCCTTGCCAGCCGCCGTCGGTATGAAAAAAAGGCAGAGGGTACCAGGTAACGACAAGCAAATAGGCCAGAACCAGGAAAATGACAAAACTGATTGCCAGATGAACCAGAAAAGCGCGGATGCGTGGTATCTTTAACATGGCAAAGCAAATCGGGTTGTAGTTGGTTTTTTAGTTGCGGTTATTGTAGCCGGTGTTTTTGACGAGAATCTAGCGGGGATGGACATGTATCAGGGGTGCACACTGTGGCGCCATCGTCGATTTCGCCTTGCGATAGAGGTGATTGGTATCCTGGTGATATTGCTGGCGCTGCGGGCCTGGTTGTATCGTGACATGGCTGCTGGCCCGGTGCCGGAGTTACAAGGTCCATTGTTAAATGGTGAATTCTATTCAATAACAGCTGATAGCCGGCGTCCGTTACTGGTGCACTTCTGGGCAAGCTGGTGTCCGGTATGCAAACTGGAACAACAAAGCATCCAGTCTCTGAGTGAAGCTTATCCGGTTATAACGGTTGCCATGAAATCAGGTGAGACGAGCAATATTACTGATTATATGCGGCAAGAGGGCCTGCAATTTCAGGTAATAAATGATCCAGACGGGGTGTTGGCAAAACGTTTTGGCGTGGGGGCAGTACCCAGCAGTTTTGTTATAACGGATAACAATCAGATCGCCTTTCGCGAAACGGGCTACACTACCGGATTTGGGTTACAGCTTCGCTTGTGGCTGGCGCGCTACTGGAAATAGCCGCAGGCCCGTTGTAAAAGCCATGGGGACCCGGTTTACGAACAATCTCCGAAACCGAAATCTAGGAGGTCATTTTTTCCTTGATGGCCTTGAAGGATTGGCCCGCCTTGCCGTCGAGATTGGCTGCTATAAATTCAAGCAAGGGAAGTAATTGTTTTACCAGTTGCTTGATGTGCGGTTTGATATTGTCAGAATGGCCATGCGCGAGCAGGGTCAAGGCAGTCTGGACGTTCATTTCCTTTTCAACCGGGTGCTGTCGCAGTGATTTCACCACCACCTGGTTGCCACCGGCCTTGCTTGCCTTATCGAGGTACATCTCTGTTTCGGTGATGAGATCCTCGATCGTGGTATCCGCAACAACAACGGGTTCCAGTAAACCCATGCTGGCTGTGACGCGCATTTCTTTTTTGCCGACCTTACATTTCAGGGCAGTGATGTCCTGCAGGATTCTGTTTGTCAGTTCTTTGGCGTCGTTGCTGGACGTATCCCGTAGCAGCATGGCAAATTTGGCCAGACCAATCCGGGCGATGGTGTCCTCTTTACGAACAATTTTTGCCAGGGCCCGTCCAACTTGTTGCAGTACCTGATTGGCCTGTTCCTTGCCACTTTGAATGAATAGCTGGTTGAATTTATCAATATCGAGACGGATAAGGGTGAAATGGCCACCATGCCGTTTCACAAAGGCCAGTTGTTCCTCTGATGCCTTACAGAAGTAACGGCGCCCACCCAGACCGGTCAATTCATCAACGGCCGCCTGACGTTCAAGTTGATCAGAGGTCTCAGTCAGTTTGCGACTGGTTTCCTTAAAGCGGACATGTGCTTTGGCGCGGGCCTGCAACTGAACCGAGTCAAAAGGTTTGGTGATAAAATCGCTGGCGCCTTTATCCAGAGCCTTTTGTTTGGTGGCATCATCATCATCTTTACCTGTGATAATGATGACGGGCATATCCTTCAAGCGAGGATCATCAGAACTGCGCATGCGATCCAGCAAACCGAAGCCATCCAGATAGGGCATGGACAGATCCGTAAAAACCGTCTGGATATCGGGATCGTTCGTCAGCAAGGTCCAGGCATCTTCTCCGTGTTCAGCTTCGATGACATCATAGTCTTTGCCAAGTACCTTGCTCATCGCACGGCGCATGACACGGGAATCATCTACAGCGAGAATGCGGGGTTTGGGGGTATCTGCCATGCTAAATACAGCTCTGAAGTTAGTCTTATTCTTGATTATTTCGGCATATTATCGAAATGGTTTAAGAATATCCCGTCATTTCTGTCAATTCCAGCGTAAGGCACTGAATTTCAGGATGTTGGTCGGTTTCAGCATTGAATAACATCGCAAGTTGCAACCTGGGCGGTTCGGTTTGGTCTGCTAATCAGGTATAGTATTTTCCCTTCTGTCATCGTGGACTATGACCATAGTCGCTAATTTACCGGGCAATTTGCCCACTGGGGGAGAAAAGAATGTTGCGATATTGTGTGTTGAGTGTGTTGCTACTGACGAGTGCCTGTGTCAACGCCGGGCCTCAACGCGACGACTACATGAAACTCTATGAGGTAGAAGGGAAGTTTGAGGATGTTCGCCTGGATGTCGAGCTGGCGATTACCGATCGGGGGATGGTGATTAATAATGTGTCCCACATTGGCAATATGCTGGCACGTACGGGAGAGGATATCGGCGCGGGCAAGCAAATCTTTCAGAAGGCGGAAGCCCTGGAGTTCTGTAGTGCAACCGTGTCCCGCCGGATGATGGAAGCCGACCCGCACAATATTGTCTTCTGTCCCTACATCATTGCGATTTATACCCTGCCCGCAGAGAGTAACAAGGTGTATGTCGCGTTTCGTCGACCCTTGCCAGTGGGGAGTC